>NZ_NSFU01000012.1:0-279863 GCF_002294875.1 Mesorhizobium sp. WSM4312
AGATGTGTATAAGAGACAGATATATATCCAATTAGCTTAGCATAGCTATTGGAGTTGTAGTACTCATGTAGTAATTCTGTCGATTTATCTGGATTTTTAACAGATCCGAATCCGGCTATATCTCTTTTATCTGATGTTGAATTTCTTATGTACCTATTTGACCGCATTGAGACAATGTCAGAAATTTTATCCGGCGACATGAAATGACAATTATTTCCTGGCCCATCAAGCGAAATATCTACGTCAATAAAGTACTTACTTCTATTAAAAACATAGAATATGCAGAAAGCCAATATAAATAAGAAAAATGAACTTGATAGTATCGTAGAAATGATCGACCAGTATTTTTTCACGAACGCGATCATCGCAATGCCCCCTCCCTACTTCCCCATAAAGCGAAAACCCAATATATGGTAATATCTTGTGGTATATTTGTCTATGCGCCTGGCACCAATTGGCTTGCGACAGATTCGAAGCAAATCGATAGCGAGCCGATGTCCATTGGTATCGAAACCTGTCTTTGATTTAAGGCGCCTGACGTATCAATCGTCGGGCGCCCGGTCCCTCATTTGCCAGCCGGTCCCCCTTGTTCCTGAGCGGGCATTTGTCGATCGACATGCAGCCGCAGCCGATGCAGTCGCTCAGCCCGTCGCGCAGTTTCTTCAACTGGGCGATCTTGTGGTCGAGCGCGTCGCGCCATGCGGTCGACAGCAATCCCCAGTCGTCGCGCGTCGGCGTGCGGCTTTCGGGCAGCGACGCAAGGGCTTCGCCGATTTCGGCGAGCGAGATGCCGACCTCCTGCGCGACCTTGATGATTGCCACCCGCCGCAGCACGTCGCGGCCGTAACGGCGCTGGTTGCCTGACGTGCGGTGGCTGCGGATCAGCCCGCGCGTCTCATAAAAATGCAGTGCCGACACCGCTACGCCGCTGCGCATGGCCACCTGGCCGACCGTCAATTCCGATGCTGGAGCCATTTCCGATTTTCCGCTTGACCTCAAGTTAAGTTGAGCTTGTAGCGAAGAAATGCTGATTGGGCAAATGACAGGAGAAGGCGATGTGCGCCTGGGTGAGAATGGCCAGAGAAACCGCTGTCGTCGGCGACGGCAAGGCTGTCGATGGGCCGCCGATCCTATCCGAGCTGCCGGACGGCCTCGCCCGCCACCATGGCGACGGACAGCGCGACATTGATGCTGCGCGCGATGCCCTGCATGGGGATAGTCAGCCGCGCATCCGCCGCCTGATGGACAGGATCCGGCACGCCCGCGGATTCGCGGCCGAACAGAAGGATGTCGCCGTCCGCAAAGCTGAAGCTGGTGTAGGGGGTCGCAGCTTTGGTCGACAGAAGCACCAACCGGCGCCCGTCCTTGTTGCGCCAGTCCTCGAAGGCGTTCCAGTCGACATGCCGGGTCAGGGCAGCCATTTCGAGGTAGTCCATGCCGGCGCGCTTGAGCGCTTTGTCGGAAAGCGGAAAGCCGGCCGGCTCGATGATGTCGACGCCAAGGCCGAGACAAGCGGCGAAGCGCAGGATTGTCCCGGTATTGCCGGCAATGTCCGGCTGGTAGAGCGCGATGCGGAGACGACGGTTCATTTCCGCATCCTTCTAATAAGTGGCAGATCGGCCACAGGAGCTTCCCGGTTTTGGAAATTCCTGGACCTGCGGGTGGCCATTTTCTGCGAAGTCGGGTATGTCAGTCGCATTGTCAACCCGAACCGATGGAGGGGACACTCATGATGACCATGCACATCCAGCGCCCCTCTCGTGGGCTTGTACGCCTGCCGGCGGCTTCGGTACGACGATTCACCTGACTCTCTAAGACTTGATCGCACCGATTCCCGCCGAGACGATTTTTCGGCTCTTGAAGGAATCCTGCGATGTTTTTCAAAAAGTCAAAAGGGCTGAACGCCCCAGCTGAACATGTCCGGACCGACTCGTTCAGTCGTGTCCGGACCGACGCTTATCGTGTCCAGACCGATGCCGAGCGTCGGTTGCGGACCGAGGCAATCCGCGCCTCCGGCCGAATGCCGGCGGACGATGTTGCTTGGCCTTTTCATCTTTATTTTCATACGGAGGACGGACCGATGTTCGATCCCTACAGAATACCGGGCTCGAGGAGCCTGCATATCCACCGACTGCCGACCTGGGCGCTGTTGATCGGCGAGACCTATTCGTCCGCGGTCCATGCCGAAGTCCGGCGCCGGCCGCATCGCGGCATGCTGCCGGATGTCGATTTCTCGCACGCTGTTCCGGACCCCAGCAGACCTTCGCTGGTGCGCCGGATCATCCGGCTGATCCGGCCGGGTGCGAAAATCAGGCTTGTCGACACCGCGCCGTCAGGATCGGCAAACGAGCCTGTCGGCGAAAAGCCCGCGAACCCCTATATTGGACGAAGTGGGGCCGACGGTCCGGACGATTCCGGACCGTCGGCCCTCGGCGCCACACGGTCCGAGGACTTCGTACGTTCACGCGCCGCGTAAGCGGAAAACAGACTTTCACAGGCATGACCTATGTTGTTGTTTAGCTGGTTTGAAAGAAGGCTCGATCCGTTCCCCGCTGCGGAACCGGTCGAGCCGCCCAAGACACTGGTAGCCTTCTGCCTGCATTATACGCGCGGCGCCTGGCCCTATATCCTTGTCGACGCGGTGCTGGTGGCGGCCATCGCCATCGCGGAAGTCTGGATGTTCGGCTTCCTCGGCCGCATCGTCGACTGGCTGTCGGGGCAGAATCGCGAAACCTTCCTGCAGACGGAAGGCTGGAAGCTCGCCGGAATGGCCTTCATCGTGCTGTTCGCACTGCCGGGCACGGTATGGGTGCATTCGCTGCTCAACCAGCAGACGCTGATGGGCAACTATCCCATGCGCATCCGTTGGCAGGTGCACCGCTACCTGCTCAACCAGTCGATGAGCTTCTACCAGGACGAGTTCGCCGGCCGCATCGCCACCAAGCTGATGCAGACCGCACTCGCCGTGCGCGAATGCGTCATCAAGGTGATCGACGTGCTCAACTACGTCATCGTCTATTTCCTCGGCATGCTGTTGATCGTCGGCTCCGCCGACTGGCGGCTGGCCGCGCCTCTGGCGGTCTGGCTGGTCGGCTACGTGCTGTTGCTGCGCTACTTCATTCCCCGGCTGGGCAAGGTCGGCGAGGAGCAGGCCAATGCGCGCTCGGTCATGACCGGCCGTGTCGTCGACAGCTACTCCAACATCCAGACGGTCAAGCTGTTCAGTCATGCCAAGCGCGAGGCGACCTTCGCCAGGGAAGGCATGATGGGCTTCCTCGACACGGTCTACCGGTCGATGCGGCTGGTGACGGTGCTTTTCGGCACACTCTACATTCTGAACGCCCTGCTGCTGTTCTCGGTCACCGCCATCTCGCTGTGGCTGTGGATGGGGCAAGTGGTGACGATCGGCGCGGTCGCCGTGGTCATCGGCCTGGTGCTGCGGATGTGGGGCATGTCGCAGTGGATCATGTGGGAGATGTCGGGCCTGTTCGAGAACATCGGCACCGTGCAGGACGGCATCGCCTCGATCTCGCTGCCGCGCCTTGTCGAGGACAGGCCGGATGCGAAGGCGATCGCCGTTTCCAGGGGCGAGATCCGCTTCGAGGATATCCGCTTCCACTATGGCAAGCAGAAAGGCGTGATCGAAAACCTGTCGTTGACGGTGAAGCCGGGCGAGAAGGTCGGCATTGTCGGCCGCTCGGGCGCCGGCAAGTCGACGCTGGTCAACCTGCTGTTGCGCTTCTACGATCTGGAAAGCGGCAAGATCCTGATCGACGGCCAGGAGATCGCCGGCGTGAAGCAGGATTCGCTGCGCGCCCAGATCGGCATGGTCACGCAGGACACCTCGCTGCTGCACCGTTCGGTGCGCGAGAACATCCTCTACGGCCGGCCCGATGCTTCGGACGAGATGCTTGTCGAGGCGGCGCGGCGGGCCGAGGCGCTGGACTTCATTGGCGGGCTCGCGGATCACAAGGGCCGCAAGGGGTTCGACGCCTATGTCGGTGACCGCGGCGTCAAATTGTCCGGCGGCCAGCGGCAACGCATCGCCATTGCTCGCGTTATGTTGAAGGATGCGCCTATACTTATCCTTGACGAGGCGACATCGGCGCTGGATTCCGAGGCGGAAGCGGCCATCCAGGAGAACCTCTACAAGCTCATGCAGGGCAAGACCGTCATCGCCATCGCCCATCGGCTGTCGACAATCGCGGCGATGGACAGGCTTGTGGTGATGGATCAAGGCCGTGTCATCGAGGAAGGTTCGCACGAGGAACTGGTCGCCAAGGGCGGGCTCTACGCGCAGCTGTGGCAGCGCCAGTCGGGCGGGTTCCTGCTCGAGGACATACCGGCCGATGTCGCCAATGACGTGATCGCGAAAGGGCAAGCCGCAGAATGATGGCCGCCGCATGATGACAGCCATCTATCGCTGGTTCGAGAACTGGGTCTATCCGTTCAGGGAGCCGACGAATCTTCGGCCGCCGTCGAGTGTCGGCGGCTTTCTGTGGCACTATGTCGGCCAGGCGAAGTTCGCCTTCTTCGCCATGCTGGTCATCGGCGGCATCGCGCCGCTGGTCGAGGCCGGCCTGTTCTACTTCGTCGGGCGGCTGGTCGACATCCTCGACCAGCTTCCCGGCGGGCGCAGCTGGCACGCGCTGTGGGCCGCCGCCGGCCCCGAGTTGGTGTTCATGATCGCGGTGGTGCTGGTCATCCGCACCATCGTCGTCGGCCTGTCGGCGCTGGTCGATGAGCAGACGATCACGCCCGGCTTCTACAATCTGGTGCGCTGGCAGGCGCACCGGCATGTGTCGCGCCAGTCCTACGCCTTCTTCCAGAACGATTTCGCCGGCCGCATCGCGACGAAAGTCTGGCAGGCGGGGCAAGCGACCGGCGACCTGATGGAGAGCTTCATCGAGGTCATCTGGTTCATGGTCGTCTACACGGTGACGACGCTGGCGCTGGTCGCCGGACTGGATCTCCGACTGGCGGTGCTGGTGGTGATCTGGATTTCCGCCTTCGGCTGGCTGGCGAAACTTTATCTGCCGGCGATCCGCAAGCATGCCGAGGCGACAGCCGAGGCCGGCTCGATGATCAATGGCCGCATCGTCGATTCCTATTCCAACGTGCAGACGCTGAAACTGTTCTCGGCCGACGGCGACGACCGCTATATCAAGAACGGCTTCGACATCTATCTCGACGCGCTGCGCCCCTTCACCCGCCGGTTGACCGGCGTGCGTATGGCGCTGACGACACTGTCGGGCGTCATGATCACGACGATCGGTTGCTTTGCCGTCTATCTCTGGGTCGAAGGCTCGATCACCGTCGGCGCGGTCGCCTTCACGCTGTCGCTGGTGCTGCGGCTCAACATGCTGCTCGGCCGGGTGATGATGCAGCTCAACGGCATATTGCGGAATCTCGGTGTGCTGGAGAATTCCAAGGCGCTGATCTCGCAGCCGCTGGGGCTCGTCGATGCGCCCGATGCCAGGGAGCTTGTCGTTGCCGGCGGACGCATCGACGTGAAGGGGGTCGAGTTCCACTATGGCAAGGGGTTCGGCGTGCTGAACGGCATCGACCTTGTCGTCAAGCCCGGCGAAAAGGTCGGGCTGGTCGGGCCATCGGGTGCCGGCAAGACCACGCTCGCCAACCTGATCCTGCGGCTCTACGACCTGGAAGGCGGGTCGATCACTGTCGATGGCCAGAACGTCGCCAAAGTCACGCAGAATTCGCTGCGCGCCAATATCGGCGTCGTCAGCCAGGATACGGCGCTCTTCCACCGTTCACTGCGTGACAACATCAAGCTCGGCATGCCGGATGCAACCGACGCCGAGGTGATCGCGGCGGCCAAGAAGGCCGAGGCGCATGACTTCATCCTCGGCCTGCGCGACAACCGGGAGCGCGCCGGCTACGAGGCCTATGTCGGCGAGCGCGGCGTCAAACTGTCGGGCGGCCAGCGCCAGCGCGTGGCGATTGCCCGCGTCTTTCTGAAGGACGCGCCGATCCTGATCCTCGACGAGGCGACCTCGGCGCTCGATTCCGACATCGAGGCGGCGATCCAGGAGAATCTCGCCCGGCTGATGGAGAACAAGACGGTCATCGCCATCGCCCACCGGCTGTCGACCATCGCCGCGCTCGACCGGCTGGTGGTGCTCGACGGCGGCCGCATCGTCGAGCAAGGCACGCATGATGAACTGGTGGCACTCGGCGGGCTCTATGCGCGGCTGTGGAGGCGGCAGTCCGGCGGCTTCCTCTCTCACGAGGACAGCGTGCTCGAAGAGACGCGGCCGGCGGAGTAGGCGCATGGGCGGGACGCCGGAAGTCGGTTATGTGCTCAAGCGGCTCCGGCCGACCACGCCGGCCTTCGACAGGCTGAAGGATGAGAGCCGGCTGGAAGGCTACTGGATGCTCGTGCGCCTGGCGGATGGCTGGGCAAGTGGCCGCAACAAGTTCCTCAAGCGGGGCGAGGCGTTGTTCGGGGCGTGGCATGGCGCCGAACTTGCCGGTGTATGCGGGCTGAACATCGATCCCTATGCCGGGGGCAGGGACCAGGGCCGGGTCCGGCACCTGTTCGTCAGCGCGCCTCACCGCCGCGCCGGCCTCGGCCGCATGCTGGTCGAGACCGTCATCGATCGGGCACGCCGCCATTTCACCGCGTTGAACACCCGCGCGCCGCGGGACGCCTTCGGCTTCTATGAAAGGCTTGGCTTTCGGCGCGTGGAAGGCGAAGAATTCGTCACCCACCGCATGCTTTTGGGGAAGGGGAACTGAAATGTCCTTGCGTCCGCCGTCCCGTCTTGCCGGCTCTTCGGCCGCTGAAGCGGCCTTCGACGCGCTTGGCCACGAAGTCCTGGCCGAAAAGGCGGCCGCACTCGGCCGCGCCGGCCAAAAGGTCGAGGAAACGCTGGCCATGTTGCGCGACAATGCCGATGAGGAGTTGCGCCCCAAGCTTCTCAAGCAGGCCGCCGAGGCGGTGCACGGCTATTTCATCCAGCGCGAGCTGTGCGGCTTGCGCAAGCACGATGGCGTCATCCGCGAATACGACATCCCCAGGGCCGTGCTGGTCAGGCTCGGCGCCCGCTAGGCTCGGCGCTTGCAGCGGAGATTTCCCTATGGAATCGCGCCAGGCGGATGGCGAGCGCTTCGGGGTTCTCGTCGGCGACGAAGTGCCCGCTGTCGGCTATGACGTCGCCGATGACATTCGAGAGCCCGGCAGCCCGCAGGCCATCGACATAGTCGCCGATCTCGCCGGGCCCGGCCGCACCCCTGAGATACAGCACCGGAACCGCGATCGGCGTGGCGGGCCGCGCGGCATTGGCCTTGGCATCCTCGGGGAAGGCGCGATACCAGGCGAAACCGGCCTGGAGGCTTTCGGGCCGGGAATAGGCCTTTGCGTAGATTTCCCTGGCATCGTCGGGGATCGCGGCCCGATCCTGCGAAAGCACATTGAAGAAGAAGTCGAAATAGGCGCTCTGATGGCCGCTCACCAGCGTTTCCGGCAAGGCCGGAACGGCATGGAATGCAAAGTGCCAGATCTGCGGATTGCGAATGACCTTCTCCCACGGCGCCACGCCTGGAATGACGACATCCATGATCACGGCGCCGCTGAGAATGTCCGGATGGTCGCGCAACAGGGCAAATACGATCTGGCCGCCGACATCATGGCCGGCGACCACGAGGTGCCGCAGCTCGCAAGCCTCGGCGACGCCTCTCATCAGCCTTGCCAGGGTCCGCTTGTCGCCAGCCCGGGGCATGCCTTGTGAGCCACCGATGCAGGGCAGATCGGGGGCGACGACCCGGTAGTCGGCTGCCAGCCGGCCGATCACCCGTTCGAACGCGTAGGAGCTTTGCGGCCATCCGTGCAGCAGGAGGAATGCCGGCGCTTCGGCCGGACCCGCCTCGCGGATGGCAATGCTCAGCCCTTCGATTTCGACGGTCGAGACTTGCATGTCCTGATCCTGCCGACTGCCTCTGCCATAGATCTAGGCGGCAATCGGGAATTCGACAGGGCCTTGAACCGTCACTCGAGCCACTTTGTGATGAACGTGCCGTTCTCGTGAATGTCGGTCGTTTCCAGCGGGCCCGGACCGAGATTGGTGAATTTGTGCGGCGTGTGGGGTGGCACGATGACGATCTGGCCGGCGGAAGCCTCGATTTCCTTGTCGCCCACGGTAAACAGCCCGGTGCCCTGGCGGATGATGAAGATCTCCGCATAAGGGTGGGAATGCAGCCGTGGGCCGCCGCCGACATCGGGCAGGTAGTTGAAAATCAGGCAGGAGCTGGAGCCGTAGGCGCCGCCTTGCAACTCGCCCTTCCAATGGTCGGAGCGAACTGCCCATTCGTCGCGGTCTATGACGTGCGCCATGCGATGGAGGATAGATCACACCGGCGCCCCGTGTCGAGGCAAGCTTGAGCCTTGGATTTTGCTGATATTTCCCGGTTGTTTAGCAGCCTTTTGCGGCCCTCTGCCGTTCCACCGGACAATAGGGGATTTTGTCCCCGCGACAATCTGCCCTTGTGCCTTGAGCCGTCTGGACAAAAACGGGCTTCACGCATAAACCGAAGTCCAAATGCCGGAGGAATTCGCTAGCCTGTTCGCCATGCGCTGTCGGGTTGGCGTGATTGAGCGGGGAACAAGGCTCGGCCACCGGCGCGGAAGAGGCGAAAGGATCAGGCACCCGTGAGCGCAACCGACATCCACGATCCCAATCGTCGAGATTTTCTTTATGTCGCCACGGGCATGGCTGCCGTGGTCGGAGCCGGCGCCGTCGCCTGGCCTTTCATCGACCAGATGCGCCCCGATGCCTCGACGCTGGCGCTCGCCTCGGTGGAAGTCGATGTCGCCTCGCTGACGCCTGGCATGTCGCTGATCGTCAAGTGGCGCGGCAAGCCGGTCGTGGTGCGCAACCGCACCGAAAAGGAAATGAAGGACGGCGAGGCCGTCAACCTCTCCGATCTCAAGGATCCGATCGCCCGCAACGCCAATCTGCCGGCCGATGCGCCGGCGACCGACGCCAACCGCACCACGCCCGGCAAGGAAGCCTGGATGGTGATGGTTCAGGTCTGCACGCATCTGGGCTGCATCCCGCTCGGCCAGGAAGGCGATTTCGGCGGCTGGTTCTGCCCGTGCCATGGTTCGCAATACGACACCGCCGGCCGCATCCGCAAAGGCCCGGCACCGGAAAACATGGCTGTGCCGGTATTCAAATTCATTTCCGATACCAAGATCCTTATCGGTTGAGGCAGGGGATATTTCGATGAGCGAGGGACACTCGACCTATACGCCCAAAACCGGTCTCGGACGCTGGTTCGACGCCCGCATGCCGCTGCCCCGGCTGGTCTATGACAGCTTCGTCGCCTATCCGGTGCCGCGCAACCTCAACTATGCCTGGACCTTCGGCGGCATCCTGTCGATCATGCTGGCGGCGCAGATCCTGACCGGCATCGTGCTGGCCATGCACTACACGGCCGACACCAATCTCGCCTTCGGCTCCGTCGAAAAGATCATGCGCGACGTCAATTCCGGCTGGCTGTTGCGCTACCTGCATGCCAACGGCGCCTCGTTCTTCTTCGTCGCCGTCTACATCCATATTTTCCGTGGCCTCTATTACGGCTCCTACAAGGCGCCGCGCGAGCTGCTGTGGATCCTGGGCTGCATCATCTATCTGCTGATGATGGCGACCGGCTTCATGGGTTATGTGCTGCCATGGGGGCAGATGAGCTTCTGGGGCGCCACCGTCATCACCGGCTTCTTCAGCGCCATTCCACTGGTCGGCGACTGGATCCAGCAGCTGCTGCTCGGCGGCTTTGCCGTCGACAATCCGACGCTGAACCGCTTCTTCGCGCTGCACTACCTCTTGCCGTTCATGATTGCCGGCGTCGTCGTGCTGCACGTCTGGGCACTGCATGTGGTGGGCCAGTCGAACCCGACCGGCATCGAGGTCAAGTCGAAGACCGACACCGTCGCCTTCACGCCCTACGCGACCATCAAGGACGCGTTCGGCATGATCGTGTTCCTGTTCGTCTTCGCCTATTTCGTCTTCTACCTGCCGAACTATCTCGGCCATCCTGACAATTACACGGTCGCCAACCCGCTGAAGACCCCGGCCCATATCGTTCCGGAATGGTACTTCCTGCCGTTCTACGCGATCCTGCGCGCCATCACTTTCAACATCGGGCCGATCAATTCCAAGCTCGGCGGCGTGCTGTGCATGTTCGGCGCCATCGTCATGCTGTTCCTGGTGCCCTGGCTCGACACTTCCAAGGTGCGCTCGGCGGTCTACCGGCCCTGGTACAAGCTGTTCTTCTGGCTGTTCGTGGCCGATGCCATCCTGCTCGGCTGGCTGGGCTCGCAGCCGGCGGAAGGCAGCTATGTCTTCATGGCGCAGATGGCGACGCTTTTCTACTTCGCCTTCTTCCTGGTCGCGCTGCCGGTGCTTGGCCTGATCGAGACGCCGCGCAGGCTGCCGAACTCGATCACCGAGGCGGTGCTCGAAAAGAACAAGGGTGGCAGCGGGCATCCGGCGGGCGCCACGGCCGCGCCAGAGACCAAGGGCTGAGCGGTAGAGAATCTAAGGGGATTTGGCATGAAAAAGATTCTCACCTCGCTGGCGCTGGTCGGCCTTGTGGCCGCCGGCACCGCAGCGTTCGCGGCCGAAGAGGCGCACAACGCCGCGGCACCCACGCATTTCCCGATCGACGAGCCGAAGGAAATGAGCTGGAGCTTCACCGGCCCGTTCGGCACCTATGACAAGGCGCAGCTGCAGCGCGGCCTGAAGGTCTACAAGGAAGTCTGCTCGGCCTGCCATTCGATGAACCTGGTGGCGTTCCGCACGCTGTCGGACCTCGGCTACAACGAAGCCCAGGTCAAGACGCTGGCCGCCGGATACACCATCCATGACGGCCCCAACGACGCCGGCGACATGTTCGACCGTCCCGGCAAGCCGTCCGACCATTTCCCGGCGCCGTTCGCCAATGAGGAAGCCGCGGCTGCCTCCAATGGTGGCGCTGCCCCGCCCGACATGTCGCTGCTGGCCAAGGCGCGCGGCGTCGAGCGCGGCTTTCCGCAGTTCGTCTTCGATATCTTCACCCAGTATGACGCGGGCGGCCCCGACTATATCCATTCGCTGCTGACCGGCTACGACCAGACGCCGCCGGCCGGAATGGTCATTCCCGAGGGCACGCACTACAACCCGTACTTCATGTCCGGCGTGTCGCTGAAGATGCCCAAGCCGCTCTCCGACGGCCAGGTGACCTATGATGACGGTTCGCCGCAGACAGTCGACCAGTATGCCCGCGACGTATCGGCCTTCCTGACGTGGGCCGCCGAGCCGCACATGGAAGACCGCAAGAAGATGGGCTTCCGCGTGCTGGTGTTCCTGCTGCTCTTCGGCGCGCTGGTCTACCTGACCAAGCGCAAGGTGTGGGAAGGCGTGGCCCACTAAGCCGGCGTAGCCAACGACCAAGAAAGGCGCCGAAAGGCGCCTTTTTTGCATGTCCGGCGACATGCTGTGTCACATGACCGTCACCGCCAACAGCGATCCTGCGCCATTCGCACAAAAGGATCGCACCCATGAAGAAATACGCATCGCTGACAGCCGGTCTGCTGTTGCTGGTCATCGGCTCTGCCGCCCGGGCCGAAGACGCAAAACCCTTCGTCACGTACAAGGACATCGACCTGACGATGATCCTGCCGCCGCCACCGGCAAACGATTCGGCGCAGACCAAGGCCGAACTCGGCGAGGTGCTGACGCTGCAGGTGACACGCACGCCCGAGATGGTGGCCAGCGCCGTTGCCGACTCCGAGGAGAATGTCTGGCGCTTTGCCAATGTGATGGGGCCGAATTTCAACAAGGACAAGCTGCCGAAATTCAGTGCCTTCTTCGATCGCGTGGTCGAGACCGAAGGCGCTGTCGTCGATCCGGCCAAGGATGTCTGGAAGCGCCCGCGTCCGCATCAGCTCAGCGACCTCGTCAAGCCTGTGGTCAAGTTGTCGAGCTCCGGCTCCTGGCCATCCGGCCACGCCACCGTCGGCACCATGATGGGCATCATCCTGGCCGACATGGTTCCGGAGAAGCGCGCCGAGATCATGGCGCGGGCGGCCGAATACGCCCACAACCGTGAGGTTGGCGGTATCCACTATGCGTCCGACGTCGAGATGGGCAGGATTTCCGGCAGCGTCATTGCCGCTGTCCTGCTCAACCGGGACGACTTCAAGGCCGAATACGAAGTGGCCAGGGCAGAGCTTCGTTCCGATCTCGGCATGTAAATTCCGTCAGCAGTCGGCTTCGACGCGAGGGGCGCTCCAGGCGCCCCTTTTCTGTTCACGGCCATGCTCGGCGCGAGTTCCGCAATTAGCCCGTTGGCAGGGCTGCATCGGATTGATATTCGAGGCATAGAAGGGCGGGCGAATGCTGGCCTGCCATGGGCCTGGGAAACGATGATGCGGCTTCGCGACTGTCATAACTTTTCCGATTTCCGCCGCATGGCGCAGCGAAAGCTGCCGGGACCGATCTTCGACTACATCGATGGCGCGGCCGACGACGAGGTCACCTATCGCCGCAACACCGAAAGCTTCGAGACCTGCGACCTCGTTCCCAACGTGCTGCGCGGGGTGAGCGAGATCGACATGTCGGTGACGGTGATGGGGCAGAAGCTGGCGATGCCGTTCTATTGCTCGCCGACCGCCCTGCAGCGGTTGTTCCATCATCAGGGCGAGCGCGCGGTGGCCAAGGCCGCCGCCAAATACGGCACCATGTTCGGTGTCTCTTCGCTTGGCACGGTCAGCCTCGAGGAGGCGCGCGGGATCAGTGCCAGTCCGCAGGTCTACCAGTTCTACTTCCACCGGGATCGCGGCCTCAACCGGGCGATGATGCAGCGGGCGAAGCAAGTTGGCGTCGAGGTGATGATGCTGACCGTCGACAGCATCACCGGGGGAAACCGCGAGCGCGACAAGCGCACCGGCTTTGCCATTCCCTTCAAGCTCAACCTCGCGGGGATGGCGCAGTTCGCGCTCAAGCCGGCCTGGGCGATCAATTATTTCACCCATGAGGGGTTCAAGCTGCCGCAGCTCGACGAACATGTCGACATGGGCGGCGGCACGATGTCGATCAGCCGCTATTTCACCGAAATGCTCGACCCGTCGATGACCTGGGACGATGTCGCCGAGATGGTCAGGCAGTGGTCGGGCCCGTTCTGCCTCAAGGGCGTCATGTCGGTCGAGGACGCCAAACGCGCCGTCGAGATCGGCTGCAGCGGCATTGTGCTTTCCAATCATGGCGGCCGGCAGCTGGACGGCTCGCGGGCGGCATTCGACCAGTTGGCCGAGATCGTCGATGCCGTCGGCGACCGGATCGACGTCATCATGGATGGCGGCGTAGAGCGCGGCACGCATGTGCTGAAGGCGCTGTCGCTCGGCGCCAAGGCCGTCGGCATCGGCCGTTACTATCTGTTTCCGCTGGCGGCGGCCGGCCAGCTGGGTGTCGAACGGGCGCTTGAACAGATGCGGGTCGAGATCGAACGCGGCATGAAGCTGATGGGCTGCAGTTCGATCGGACAATTGTCGCGCGAGAACCTGCGCTTCCGGTGACCAGCAGAGGATCGGCGCGGACGGTCACTGCGCCTGGCCAGGCCAATCCTTTGCCGGACGCGCTTGTCTCGGCCGCCACATCGCGCTAGCCGTTGTCGGTCGCGTCGGGCTACGATCAGCCTCCCGCGCGTTCCAAACCTGTCAGCTGGATCATCCGGAGCCGCCTCATGAAACCTTCGCTCGAAGACACGCTGCTGGCGGCGATCCGCACCATCCCGGATTATCCCAAGCCCGGCATCCTGTTTCGCGACATCACCACGCTGCTTGGCAATGCGCGCGCTTTCCGCCGCGCCATCGACGAACTGGTGCATCCCTATGCCGGCCAGAAGGTCGACAAGATCGCCGGCATCGAGGCACGCGGCTTCATCCTGGGCGGGGCCGTCGCCCACCAGCTTTCGGCCGGCTTCGTGCCGATCCGCAAGAAGGGCAAGCTGCCTTTCGAGACGGTGCGCGTCGCCTACAGCCTGGAATACGGGCTGGACGAAATGGAAATGCACAAGGACGGCATTTCCCCAGGCGAAAAGGTGATCCTGGTCGACGACCTGATCGCCACCGGCGGCACGGCGGAAGCGGCGGTCAAGCTGCTGCGCCAGATCGGCGCCGATATTCTTGCCGCCTGCTTCGTCATCGACCTGCCCGATCTCGGCGGCCGCGCCAAGCTCGAGGCGCTTGGCGTGCCGGTAAGGACGCTGATCGGGTTCGAGGGACATTGAGAGGCGGTTCTTCCTTCTCCCCTTGTGGGAGAAGGTGTCGCCGAAGGCGACGGATGAGGGGTGTTCCAGGGAACGCCAACGCCTCACTCCGCTGGAACACCCCTCAACCGTCTCGGCGCTGCGCGCCGATCCACCTTCTCCCACAAGGGGAGAAGGAAGGGGCGTTGCGGCTACTCTACCTTCACCAGCACGGCGCTTTCGAACTCCAGCACCTTGTCGCCGGTCGAATCGAAAGCTTCCGCGCGCAGCGACAGCATTCGCCAGCCGGGGCGCGAGGCGATGGCGCGATGGGACAGCGCGGTGCGGCTGAAGGTGACGGTCTCGCCGGCATGGACCGGCTTCAGCCACTTCAGGTTCTTGAAGCCGGGCGAGGGGCCGAATTCCGGGGCCGGGCCGGGGCCCTTCCAACTGGCCCCCTCGGCATCCATGCTCGCTTCGAGGTTGAGCTTCATCCAGGTGGCGGCGGTGTGCCAGCCGGAGGCGCAAAGCCCGCCGAGCACGCTCTTCCTGGCGGCCGCCTCGTCGATATGGAAGATCTGCGGGTCGTATTTGCGGGCGAACGCCTTGATCGCCTCGGGCTCGAATGTGTGCGAGCCCAGCGTCATCGTGGTGCCGATGCGGAAGAATTCATCCAGGGTCATGCCTGACACCCCGCGGCATCGCGCGTCAGGAACATGACGGAATTCTCAAGCTCGAAGACGCTTTCGCCGCGCTGGTTGACCAGTTCGCTGCGCATGGTGATGAAGCCGAGTTGCGGCTTCGATCGCGACAGGCGTTTGGCCAGGACAACCAAATTGCCTCTGAGCGTATCGCCAGCCAGGACCGGCTTCTTCCATTTGACCTGGTCGACGCCGGGCGCGCCCTGGCAGGTGGAGTCCAAAAGGAAGGCATCGCACAGCATGCGCATGAACATGGCGCAGGTGTGCCAGCCCGAGGCCGAGAGGCCGCCGAGGATGCTGGCCTTGCCGGCTTCCTCGTCGAGATGCATCGGCTGGGCATCGAATTCACTGGCGAACTCGATGATCTCGGCCGCGCTCACCTGTTTCGTGCCGAGGTCGAACGAGGCGCCCTCGACGAAATCCTCATAGGCCCATGTCTTTGCGCTCATGTCGGCAATCCGGTCAAATCCCAAGGATCGGGCAACCCGGATGCAGGCCGGCAGCGATTTGGTCAAGTCCTTTCTGGTGAGCCAGCCTGAGGCAGCCGGCGCCGGCGGCAGCGGTCAGAGCCAGCCGCGGCGGCGGAAATACCAGAAGGGCAGGATCGCCGACAGGATCATCATGCCGATGGCGAAGGGATAGCCAAACTCCCATTTCAGCTCGGGAATGACGTCGAAGTTCATGCCGTAGATCGAGGCGACCAGTGTCGGCGGCAGGAAGATGACGGCGGCGACCGAGAAGATCTTGATGATGGCGTTCTGCTCGATCGAGATCATGCCGAGCGTGGCGTCGAGCAGGAAGGAGATCTTCTGCGACAGGAAGGTGGCGTGGTCGGCGAGCGACAGCACATCGCGCGACAAGGTCTTGATGCGGGCGCGGACATCCTTGCTCATCTTGGTCTGGGTCGCGACATGGGCGAGGAAGCCGGCAAGGCGCTGCAGCGAGATCAGGCTGTCGCGCACGGACGAGGCGATATCTTCCTTGCGGCCGATGGCTTTCAAGAGCTCCTGGAAGTCGCGGTTGCGCTTCGACACTTTGGTCGAGCGCGCTTGGAAAATGTCGCGTGAAATCGTCTCGATATCGCGGCCGGCGCGTTCGAGGATGTCGGCGAGACGGTCGACGATCGCTTCCAGGAGGCCGATCAGGATGGTGTCGCCGCTGGTGCAGCCGGTCGCCACCTTCTCGGCGCGCAGCGGGAAGGTCTTGAAGGCCTTGGGTTCATGATAGCGAATGGTGATCAGCCTGTTGCCGGCGAGCGCGAAGGTGACGGGCGACATCAGGGGATCGTCGACCTCGGTCTGGGCAGGCAAAGTGGCGGTCATGAAGTAGGCGCCATCCTCTATGTAGAGGCGGCTGGAAATCTCGATCTCCTCCATCTCCTCGCGGGTAGGGACGGCGACGCCGAGCCAGTTCTCGATGGTGGCCTCTTCTTCCTTGGTCGGACTGATCAGGTCGGCCCAGACGACCCTGTCGCCATCGGCCAGCAGGTCGTCGACGACGCGCAGGCGATCATTGTCCACGACAAATGCCTTGATCATCGCCAGATCTCCCCTGCGAAGGTTCGTTCGGATTGCGCGTCGTGTCGGATTGCACGGCTCTTCGTCGCGTGCGCGACCGTGTGCCAGCCGCTTAGACCCGTGCCATGACAAAATCAAGACAAGCGTCGGGAGCCGGGCCGGGATCGACCGCTCAGAAGAACTCGTCGAGCAGCCGATACCAGGAAAGCTTCGCCGGCTCGGTTTCCGGCGGCCCGTACCGTTCGAGAAAAGGCTCTATCCAGCTCGAGCCGAGATTGTAGCGGATGCTCCGGCCGGCGAGCACCAGATCCTGGTGACGACCCGCCAGGCGTCAGGTATTGAACTTGAACAGCATGATGTCGCCGTCCTGGACGACATATTCCTTGCCTTCGTCTCGCGCCTTGCCGGCTTCCTTGGCCGCCACTTCGCCGCCCAGCGTGATGAAGTCGTTATAGGCGATGGTCTGGGCGCGAATGAAGCCGCGTTCGAAGTCGGTGTGGATGACGCCGGCGGCCTGCGGGGCCTTGTCGCCCTTGTGGATGGTCCAGGCGCGCGTCTCCTTCGGCCCGACGGTGAAATAGGTGATGAGATGCAAAAGCTCATAACCGGCGCGGATGACCTTGTTGAGGCCGGGCTCGTCGAGGCCGAGCGAGGACAGGAATTCCATCTCTTCCTCGTCGGAGAGCTGGGCGACTTCGGCCTCGATCGCGGCCGAGATCACCACCGTGCCGGCGCCCTGCGCGGCAGCCATCTTTTCCACGGCCCTGGTGTGCTCGTTGCCGGTCGCGGCATCGGCCTCCGCGACATTGCAGACATAGAGCACGGGGTGCGAGGTCAGCAGGTTCAGGCCCTGCAGGATGCGCAAATCTTCCGCCGAGATGCCCTTGAGCAATATACGGGTCGGCTTGCCGGCCTGCAGCAGCTCGAGCGCTGCCTCCATCATCGGCAGCACGGTCGTTGCTTCCTTGTCCTTGCTGCCGGCGCGCTTACGGATCTGGACGATGCGGCGCTCGAGGCTGTCGAGGTCGGCGAGCATCAGCTCGGTCTCGACCGTCTCGGCGTCGGCGACAGGGTCGATGCGGCCCTCGACATGGGTGATGTCGTCATCCTCGAAGCAGCGCAGGACATGCACGATGGCGTCGACCTCGCGGATGTTGGCGAGGAACTGGTTGCCCAGCCCTTCGCCCTTCGAGGCGCCGCGCACCAGGCCGGCAATGTCGACGAAGGAGATGCGGGTCGGGATGATCTCCTTGGACTTGCCGATGGCCGCGATCTTCTGCAGGCGCGGGTCGGGCACCGCCACCTCGCCGGTGTTCGGTTCGATGGTGCAGAACGGATAGTTGGCGGCCTGCGCCGCCGCCGTCCTGGTCAGCGCGTTGAAGAGCGTCGACTTGCCGACGTTGGGCAAGCCAACGATGCCGCATTTGAAACCCATTTTTGTCCAGTCCTATCGGGAAAAGCGAAATTTGATGAGGGCTATGGGCGATAGGGGTGATCAACGTCAAGCCCCGTAAGGCCGCATGCCTACGCGCTCAGTCCTTGTTGCCGAAGAGTTTCTTCAGCATGGCAGCCATCGGGCCGGTCTCCGGCAGTTTGGCGGGCGCCTGCTGCGGGCGTGCCTGGCGGATGTGGCTCTGTTGCTTGGGGGCTTGCTTCGACGCGGGCTTATCGAGTTCCAGAACCGTCTTGCCCTGGACGGCCAGGGCGGCCTTGTTCATGAAGCCGGATTCGTCGCCCTTGACGATCATGGCGGCGTTGTCGGCGATCGCCTCGAGCAAGGGATCGAGCCATTCGCGGTCGGCCTTGGCGAAATCGCCGAGCACATGGTGCTGGACCATTTCCTTGACGCCAGGATGGCCGACGCCGATGCGCACGCGACGATAGGTGTTGCCGACATGGCCGTCGATCGAGCGGATGCCGTTGTGGCCGCCGGCGCCGCCGCCGGTCTTGATGCGCAGCTTGCCTTCGGCAAGGTCGATCTCGTCATAGAAGACAGTGAGCGCGGAAAGCTCGAGCTTGTAGAAGCGCAGCGCCTCGCCGACCGACTGGCCGGACAGGTTCATGAAGGTCTGCGGCTTGATCAGGATGATCTTTTCGCCGGCAATCGTGCCCTCGGCGATCAGGCCCTGGAATTTCTTCGACCAGGGCGAAAAGGAATGGCGGCGGGCAATTGCGTCCGCCGCCATGAAGCCGACATTGTGCCGGTTATCTGCGTATTTCGCGCCCGGATTGCCGAGGCCTGCAAAGACAAGCATCGTCTGCTCCGGGCGGGAAAGAGTTACTTCTCTTCGGCGACAGGTGCCGCTTCAGGTGCAGCCACCTCGGCCGTCTCTTCGACCTCCGGCTTCATCGCCGACGAACCGGCAATGGTCGCGATGGTGAAGTCGCGGTCGGAGATGACCGGCTTGACGCCGGCCGGCAGCTTCACCGCCGAGATGTGGATCGAGTCGCCGATGTTGGTGCCGGTGAGATCGATGGTGATGAATTCCGGGATGGCATTGGCCGGGCAGTGGAACTCGACTTCGTGACGCACGATGTTGAGCACGCCGCCGCGCTTGATGCCGGGAGACTTGTCCTCATTGATGAAGTGGACAGGCACGTCGACATTGACTTCGGTGTCCTTGCCGATGCGCAGGAAGTCGACATGGACAGGGAAATCCTTGACCGGGTCGAGCTGGAAGTCCTTGGGCAGGACCTGGATCTTCTTGCCGTCGACATCGATCGTGGCGACCGTGGTCAGGAACCCGCCGCCGTGGATCTTGTAGTAGATGTCCTTGTAGGTGAGAGCGATCGCCAGGGGAGGCTGCTTGTCACCATAGATTACTGCAGGCACTTTACCGTTGCGGCGAACTGCACGGGCGGACCCCTTACCGACCTGTTCGCGCGCTTCGGCCTTGAGCTCGTAAGTATCGTGGCTCATGGCTTTTCCTTTCGCGTGTTATGGAGCGTTTGCGGAGGGCAGATTGCCCAAGCCGAAAACGTCGAAAGCCGCCAGACCTCGATGTCCGAATGAGGGCGTCCGCTTTGAGACGGAGCTTTGTTCGGGATCACAAGGGAAGGCAGCCTTCCGCCGCGTTGCCTCCAAGGGTGTCTACGCGGGTGGCGGCTCTATAGCGGAAGGTGGCGAGAGGCGCAAGCGGTCGGGCTGGAAGGCATGAAGGGCAGATCGAGGACCGATCTTCGTCTGACAGTCCGCCAGCAGTTGCCATGTCTGCGGTGGGCAACCAGCGATGGCAGTCATCTTTGCCGCGGCATATGTTTAGACAACCAGCGGCGAAGCTTTTGGATCAAAGTGCGTTTGACTCGCGCTCGGGAGCTGATTTGCACGCGCCAGTCCGGAATATCAATCTCGGATTCCGAACTCGCCGCACGGACCTTTTGCGCCAACCATGTCATGTCAACGAGCTCGCATCCATTGGCCAGCAACCGGTTGGTGAGCATCAGCTCATTGAGAATAGCCCGCGCCTTGCTTTCGAAAAACGGCAGCGTTTCAGGTGTGAGATCGAACCTTGAATGCCAGATTACCTCTTCGCCGTCGCCGTCGCCGGTGAGCCAATGCAGCAAAAACTGCTGATATGCTTGCGAGATCGGTGCGTCTTCACGAAAGGGCTGTCGAGGGTTGCCGCTAAAAATCGGCGCGTCCCTGCCGACGCTTACCAGGGATCCCAGGCTGCTGAGTTGCCGCGGGGTCATCAGGATGAACGAGCTGCGGAGCCAAGCCTGCGAACCGATTCCGAAAATCGAGAAAGCCTCACGGCGAGAATCAATGCAACCCAGCGCTCCCTGAAAACCAAGCAACGACCGCAACGAGCCACCATCGATCAATTTGAGATGGTCAGATGCGGATACCGCGAAAGCCGAAGTGGCCAGGTGGACCAGATCATAGTGATGAAGTTTGGCGCCGGTATGGTCGATGCCGCGGTCCCACGCGGAGAATTCCCAATCTTCGTTCGACGCGCCGATCAGTTCGACGCCGCGGTCCAAATCAGAGCCATGACCGACTGGCAGCGAATTGTCGATCACGAGCATGCGATGCGCAACGTCCGGCATCTGGCGGGCGAACATAGCTCGCAAGTCCTGCCATGCGGTCGGATACTTCTCGGTCCCATGACGCACCAGAAGGGTCAAAACACGAAGCGGCTGGGCGTGCATGGCGAATCCAGAAAAAGCGCAGAGAACGCAAGCAAGTCTTGGGAATTTCTCCACTGCCGCAGGTCATGACGAAGCCATTTATCCTGGGGCTGCTGACACCCATTCATCTCATCTTCGCCGCGGCATTCCCTACAGCAGAATCGAGAGCCCTATAGCAGAATCGAGAGCCTGTGGGTCAATTCCCCGTAACGCCTCATGCTCGAAATTTCGTTTCGTGCCAGCCTGGGCACGAGAGGCGAACCAAGGAGCATTTCGATGCCGTGCGAGCGCAGTTCAAGCCGCGCCGAGGCACTCAAGCTTCAGCCGGTGGCTACCGATCGCCGCTCAACGCATCGCGCAGCGCCTGGATTTGCCGGTTCAGCGCATCGAGCTCCGCCAGCGTCATGCCCGAGCGCTCGATCAAGGTCTCGTTGAGGCAGGTGCATTGGACGAGCAGCGCGCGCCCGGCCGATGTCAGGTCGACCTGGACCTGGCGCTCGTCCGCCTGGCTGCGCTGGCGGGTGACCAACCCGGCCTGTTCCATGCGCTTTACCAGGGGGGTGACGGTGCTCGATTCCAAAGCAAGCCGATGAGCGACCCTGCCGACCGACATGCCGTCGGCCTCGCCCAGCGCGTTGAGCACGAGATATTGCGGATAGGTGATCCCCATCTCGTCCAGCATCGGCTTGTAAGTGCGGTTGATCGCCATCGAGGTGGCGTAGAGCGTGAAGCAGAGCTGATTGTCCAAAGGGAGTGGCACGACGCGTTCCTTGTTTGCCGACGTAGGAATTCAATACCACGAAAAATGATATCGCGATACATATTTCTATGGACAAGGCTTTAGGGTTGCGCTAGCGATATAAATGTCGCGATATTGTTTATCGTGAAAAACAATTAAAGGAGATTGAGATGGCCTCGCAGACGAAATCCGGTTCCGGCAGCGGCACGATCACCACCAAGGACGGCACGCAGATTTTCTACAAGGACTGGGGAACCGGTCAGCCCGTCGTCTTCCATCATGGCTGGCCGTTGAGCAGCGACGACTGGGACGCACAGATGCTGTTCTTCCTGGCACAAGGTTACCGCGTCATCGCCCATGACCGGCGTGGCCATGGCCGCTCGACGCAGACGGACACCGGAAATGAGATGGACACCTACGCCGCCGATGTCGCTGAACTCGCCGCGCATCTCGGCCTCAAGAACGCTATCCATGTCGGCCATTCGACCGGCGGCGGCGAGGTGGCGCGCTATGTCGCGAAGTACGGCTCAGGTGGCCGCGTCGCCAAGGCGGTGCTGATCGGCGCGGTGCCGCCGATCATGCTCAAGACGGCGGCCAATCCCGGCGGCTTGCCGATCGAGGTCTTTGACGGTTTCCGCTCCGGCGTCGCAGCCAACCGCGCCCAGCTTTACCGGGATGTCCCGGCCGGCCCGTTCTATGGCTTCAACCGTCCGGACGCGGCAGTGTCGGAGGGCGTCATCGACAATTGGTGGCGCCAGGGCATGATGGGCGGCACCAAGGCGCATTACGATTGCATCAAGGCTTTCTCGGAAACCGACTTCACAGAGGATCTGAAGGCGATCGACGTGCCGGTGCTTGTCATGCATGGCGATGACGACCAGATCGTCCCGATCGCCGACTCAGCGCTGCTGTCGATCAAACTGCTCAAGAAGGGCGAGCTCAAGGTCTACAAGGGTTTCCCGCACGGCATGGCGACAACCCACGCCGATGTCATCAACGCCGACCTGCTGGCCTTCTTCAAGGCCTGAGTTCTCTAAGAAAAAAGGGGCACCCGCCATTTGGCGGGTGCCTTTCCGTATCCGTTCGGGGGCAGCCGAAGCTAGGCTGCTGCCAGCGCCTTCCGGGCTTCCTTCATGTTGGGCAGGAACACCGTCAGCAGGCCCAGGAACGGCAGATACGAGCAGATCTGGAAGACGAAATCGATGCCTTTCATGTCGGCGACGACGCCGAGCACGGCCGCCGCGATGCCGCCCATGCCGAAGGCGAAGCCGAAGAAGATGCCGGCGATCATGCCGACGCGGCCCGGCACCAGTTCCTGGGCGAAGACGACAATGTTGGAGAAGGCCGACGACAGGATGAGGCCGATCAGCACGGTGAGCACCATCGTCCATTCCAGATTGGCGTAGGGCAGCGCCAGCGTGAAGGGCAGCACGCCGACGATCGAGAACCAGATCATCGCCTTCTGTCCGTAGCGATCGCCGAACGGGCCGCCGAGCAGGATGCCCAGCGCCGAGGCGCCGAGGAACAGGAACAGCATCACCTGGCTCATCTGCACCGACACCCCGAACTTATGGATCGAGTAGAAGGTGTAGTAGCTTGCAAGGCTGGCGATGTAGGCGTTCTTGCTCAGCACCAGCAGCGTCAGCACGATCAATGCCCACATCACCTTGCGGCGCGGGAAGGGCGAGACGAAGCTTGCCGCCTTGCGGGTGCCTTGCGCGGCGCGCAGGCGGCTGTACCAGCCGCCGACCTGCCACAAAACGACGATGCCGATCAGCGAGCCGACGGCGAACCAGGCGATGCTGGTCTGGCCGAACGGCACGACGATGAAGGCGGCCAGCAGCGGCCCCATCGACTGGCCGAAATTGCCGCCGACCTGGAACAGCGACTGCGCCAGGCCAAACCGGCCGCCCGAAGCGAAACGCGCGATGCGCGAGGATTCGGGATGAAAGATCGCCGAGCCGATGCCGATCAACGAGGCGCCAATCAGCAGCAGATAATAATGCCCGGCATATGCCAGCACGACCAGGCCGATCAGCGACGAGGCCATGCCGTAGGGCAGGGAATAGGGCATCGGCCGCTTGTCGGTGATCATGCCGATCACCGGCTGCAGCAAGGATGCCGTCACTTGGAAGGTGAAGGTCAGCAGGCCGATCTGCCAGAAATCGAGGCCGTAATTCTGTTTCAGAAGCGGATAAATGGCCGATAGCAGCGACTGCATGATGTCGTTGATGCAATGGCAGAAGCTCACCGCCAGGATGACGGTGAAGGCCGTCGCCTGGGCTGAGGCGTGACTGGCGGTCGCTGGTGACGCGACGCTGGCGGCTGTCGTATCGGTCAAGGCAGGCTCCGTGGTCTTTTTGGCGGGCACGCCCGCGGGCAATCTGGCGGACGCTCCCGCGGCCGCCTCAGGGACGGTTGCCTTATAAGCCGCTTGCCGCGCGACTTCTTTCGTGGTTTGGTCCAATAGTTTCGCAAGTGGGCCATACAAGATGCCGCATGGCAGGGAAATTTTCCGCGCCGGCAATGCCGATCTCGGCCAGTTGCACCAGAGCCGCTGGCAATGGCTGGAGGAGGTCGCCGGGCCGGCGGTGGCGTTGCCGACTGAATATCCCGACGGCTACCACGTGCCGCAACACCGCCACAGGCGCAGCCAGTTGCTGCACGCGCTGGTCGGCGTCGTGCTGGTGACGACGCGGCATGGGCGCTGGATGGTGCCGCCAGACCACGCGATGTGGATTCCGGCCGGCATCGAGCATTCCGTCGAGATGCTGGGCGATGTCTCGATGCGCTCGGTCTATGTCATGCCGGGCGCGATCCCGGGGCTGCCGGAGGGCTTGCGTGTCGTCGGCGTCACCGCGTTGATGCACAGCCTGATCGTGGAATCGGAGAAGCTGCCGCAAGGCGGCGAGTTGGAAGGACGCGGCGGGTTGATCATGAAGCTATTGCTGCATGAGATTCCGACCTTGCCGGAACGGCCGCTCGGCCTGCCATTCCCGTCCGATGCGAGGCTGGCGGCGCTGTGCCGCCGCTTCGTCGCCGCACCGTCGCCGCATGCGACGATCGACGAATGGGCTGACGCCGCCGGCATGAGCCGGCGCTCCTTCACGCGCGCCTTCCAGCGCCAGACCGGCCTGTCGCTGTCGACATGGCGCCAGCAGGCCTGCCTGTTCGCGGCGCTGCCGCGGCTCGCCGATGGCGAGCCGATCACCCGGGTGGCGCTCGATCTCGGCTATGACAGCGTGCCGGCCTTCATCACCATGTTCAAGCGCATGCTGGGCTCGTCGCCGCGCGGCTATATGCGCGGCGCGCGAGACAATAGTGAAGGCATGCGGCGAGCCCCGCCTCGCCTTGAGCCCCCGGCGCCATAGCAAGCAATGCGGGAGCGCATTAACGCCTAGTCCATCTGAACGCCGCTCGCCTTGACGATCGGTTCCCATTTGGCGAGTTCAGCCTTCACATGCGTTGCCAGCTCTTCCGGAGTGGAGGCCACGATCGAGGCGCTGAATTGGCCCATGCGCGCAATCACATCGGGATCCTGCAGCGCCTTGGCTGCTGCCTTATGGAGAACCTCGATCACGTCCGCGGGGGTGCCCGCGGGCGCGAACAGGGCGTTCCAGCTGTAGGTTTCATAGCCGGGAATGGTTTCGGCAATTGCCGGGACGTCAGGGAAGGAGGGAACGCGCTCCTTGGTGGTGACGCCCAGGGCTCGCAGCGTCCCACCCTTGATATGCCCCGATGAAGACGGCAAATTGTCGAACATCATCGGCACCTGATTGGCGATGACATCGTTCAGGGCCGGCCCGGCGCCCTTATAGGGTATGTGCTGCATGCTCACGCCGGCCATCGTCTTGAAAAGCTCGCCCGAGAGATGCAGCGGGGTGCCGTTACCCGATGAGGCGTAGGCGTATTTGTCCGGGTCCTTCTTCAACAGGTCGATCAGTTCCTTGACGTTCTGGGCAGGAAATTGAGGGTTCACGACCAGGACGTTCGGCACCAGCACAAGCAGCGATATCGGAGCAAAATCCTTCTCCGCATCGTAGGGCTTGGTCTTGAGGATGAGCGGGTTGAGCGCGTGTGTCGCAACCGTGCCCATCAGAATCGTGTAGCCGTCAGGATCGGCCCGGGCGACCTGGGCCGCGCCGATGCTGCCGCCGGCCCCGCCGACATTCTCGACGACAATCTGCTGCCCGAGGTTTTCGGACATCTTGTTGGCGACGAGGCGGGCGACCAGGTCCGTGGAGCCGCCCGCGGAAAAGGGAACAACCATCGTGATGGTCCGGTCCGGAAAATCGGCCGCCCAAGCCATTGGCGCCGAAAAGAGAGCCGCGACAGAAACGGCAAGCCCAAGCAAAGTCCTTCGCCGGATTGGCATATGCTACTCCTCCATTGTCTACGGGGGCAGTATGCCACGGCAGGCCCGTCAGGAGAAATTTCTGCTCGCGGGGCGGCGCAGACAAGGGGCCGACAATAGGAGGCGTCCGCTCTACCTGGCCGACGTTTCGTCGATCGCGGGGGGGTTAGTCGAACAGGCTCGACACCGATTCCTCGGTCGCCGTGCGCGAGATCGCCTCGCCCATCAGGTCGGCGATCGAGATGACGCGGATATTGGGGGCGTCGAGCACGCCTTGCGTCGGCTGGATGGAATCGGTGATCACCAGCTCCTGCAGCTTCGAGCCGCTGATGCGGGCGACAGCGCCGCCCGACAGCACGCCATGGGTGATATAGGCCGTGACGCTGGTGGCGCCGTTGGCCAGGAGTGCATCGGCGGCATTGCACAGCGTGCCGCCGGAATCGACGATGTCGTCGATCAGCAGGCAATCCTTGCCGGCGACCGCGCCGATGATGTTCATGACTTCCGATTCGCCCGGGCGCTCACGGCGCTTGTCGACGATGGCGAGCTGCGCGTCGAAGCGCTTGGCCAGCGCACGTGCCCGCACGACGCCGCCAATGTCGGGCGACACCACCACGACATTGCCGAGCTGCTTGTATTTCGCCTTCACGTCGCGGGCCATCACCGGCACGGAAAACAGGTTGTCGGTCGGGATGTCGAAGAAGCCCTGGATCTGGCCGGCATGCAGGTCGAGCGTCAGAACGCGGTCGACACCGGCGCGGGTGATCATGTTGGCGACCAGCTTGGCCGAGATCGGCGTGCGGCCCGACGCCCGGCGGTCCTGCCTGGCATAGCCGAAATAAGGAATCACCGCCGTGATGCGCTTGGCCGAGGAGCGCATGAAGGCGTCGATCATGATGAGCAGCTCCATCAAATGATCGTTGGTCGGGAACGAGGTCGACTGCAGGATGAAGACATCCTCGCCGCGCACGTTTTCCTGAATTTCGACGAAGATTTCCTGGTCGGCGAAGCGCCTGACAGTGGCCTTGCCCAGCGGGATGTTGAGATAGCGGGCGACCGCTTCGGCCAGCACCCTGTTGGAATTGCCCGCGAAGAGTTTCATGCACCGTTCCTGGTGGAGGATGGGAAGGCCTGACAGACTCTCCCGGACCTTTTAATCGGGCTTTTAGCGGCCCGCGCTGGTATTGCAAGCGCCGAGATCGGGAATCCGCCGGCTAAGCTGAAGAAAGGTTCGTGCCATCGCCGAGAGGCAACACTCAAGCATGCCCTGCTAGCCAGCCTTGCCACCCAGGAATGCCGCGAACTGGTCGATGGTCTGGTCGGCGATCGACTGCATGGTGGCCGGCGAGACGCCCTTCCAGCTGTCGGCGCCCGCGCCGGCGCCGGAAGGCGCCTTCATCTGGCCGTTGATGCGGTGCAGGCGGTTGCCTGAGGGGTCGTAGACGTCCCAGACATAGATGACGGTGGTGTCCTTGCCCTCCGAAATCGCCGAGAAATAACCCTTCAGCACATGGGTCGCGGTCTGGTCGGCGCTGCCGGCGAGCGTAATGCCACGCTGCCTGGCGCGCGTCTGCAGTTCCGCCGTCAGCGGGGTCGCGGCCTCGACCGAAGCGCCGACGATCGGCGCGATCTGCAGCCGGGTCTTCGACAGGATGGCAGCACTTTGCGCCGAGGTGAGCGGCGTGGTGGTGGTTGCAGCAGCGCCCGTGGTGGCGGCAGGCGCGGTGGGTGACGTTGCGGCAACGGTGGCCGTCGTGCCACCCTGGGCTCCCGGCACGGGCTGCGCCGAGGCGGCCGGCGGGGTGATGGCGGATGGTTCGAGAACGTCCTTTGCGTTGGTGCAGGCAGCCAGAGCCAATGCCACAAGCAATGACACGGTCGTCACATGCGATCGTCTCATTTGCCTTCTAACTCCTTGGCGAAGAACGCCTCCCATTATGGATTCACTGTACGATCAAGTCGAGATCATGGCGGGAAAGCGGCTTCGGCTGGGATTCGGTGGTCAGGTAGGTGCGGCCAAGCGTCATTGCCGTCTCGGTCTCGGAATCCATGATGATCATGTGGGCGAACAGCGTCATGTGTGGCGCGATCGGCTCGGGATTGCCCTGGTAGAACATAGGCATGTCCATCCAGGACGGCGTGAAGCGGGCGCCGACGGAATAGCCGCAGGCGTTCAGCCGGTGCTTGGTCAGGCCGTGCGCCTCCATGGTGCGGGCGTGGGCGTCGAAGACGTCGCCGAACGTATTGCCCGGCGTCATCGCCTTTTCCACCGCTAGAAGGGCGGCACGCGCGGCATCGAACAGCTCCTGATGGCGCTTCGACACCTTGCCGGTCAGCACGGTGCGCATCATCGGCGCGTGATAGTGATGGAAGACACCGGCCCATTCGAGCGTCAGCTGGTCGTTCTTGGTGAGCTTGCGGCGGCCGGCCTTGTAGCGGCACAGCAGCGCATCGACGCCCGAACCGATGATGAATTCGTTGGCCGGATAGTCGCCGCCGCCGGCAAAGACCGCGCCCTGCATGGCGGCCAGGATCAGCGCCTCGTCGCCGCCCTGCTTGATCAGCGGCAGTGCCGCGTCCAGCGCGTCGTCGGAGAGGTTGGCGGCCTTCTCGGCCTTGGCGATCTCGGCCGGGCTCTTGAACAGGCGCAGCCGGCCGACAATGCCGGACGCGTCGGCGATCTGGCCGAAGGTCTGCAACTGCTCGTCCAGCCGGCGGCCATTATAGGCGGTCAGGCCATGGGTGTCGTATTCGACCCCAATGCGGGCGCCAAGCAGGTCGAGGTCGTTGAGCAGATTGCGCAGGTCGACCGCCGGGTTGGCGCCGTTGCGGTCGGTCCACAGCACGATGTTGTCGATGATCGAGGTGTGGCGCGCCTGGCGAAGGTCGGCCGAGCGGGTCAAAAGCACCATCGAGCCGTCGGCCTTCACCACCAGGCATTGGAAGAAGCAGAAGCCGAAGGTGTCGTAGCCGGTCAGCCAGTACATGCTTTCCTGCGCGAACAGCAGGATGGCGTCGAGCTTCTTCTCGGCCATCTCGATCATCAGCCGGTCGCGCCGCGCGTCAAATTCCGATCGTTCAAAATGCAGCGCCATTATTCACTCTCCAAAACGATGGCCGAAACCTGCCGGCCGTAATCGGGTTCCTTGCGGTGCGTGGTGCGCCGGTAGGAGTAGAACAAATCTTCCTCGCCATAGGTGCAGCGGCCGAGGCCCTCGGCGGTCACGCCGGCCCTGATGAGCCGGTCGACCGTGTAGCGGTTGAGGTCGAACATGGCATGGCCTGATGTGGCGGAGGGCGCGAAATAGCCGATGTTCTGCGCGTCGGCCTCGACGAAGCGGGCAACGAATTCCGGCCCGACTTCATAATTGGCGGGGCCGATCGAGGGGCCGAGCACGGCGACGATGTTTTCGCGCCGGGCGCCCAGGCTTTCCATGGCTGCAACTGTGTTCTCCAGCACGCCCGTGAAAGCGCCTTTCCAGCCGGCATGCGCCGCACCGATGATGCGCGCGCCGGAATCGGCAAACAGCACCGGGCCACAGTCGGCGGTCGAGGCGCCGATGGCGATGCCCGGGCGGTCGGTGACGATGGCATCGGCCTTGGGCCGTTCGCCGGCAAAGGGTTCCCTGGCGACGATGACGTCGGGCGAATGGACCTGCCAGGCGGTCAGCAGATGGTTCGCCGGCACGCCCATCCAGGCGGCGACACGGGCGCGATTCTCGGCCACCAGCGCCTTGTCGTCATCCGACCCGGTGCCGATGTTGAGGCCCTGATAGATGCCCGTCGAGACGCCGCCCATCCGGGTGAAATAGCCATGGCGGATGCCTTGTGCCTGCGCCTTGTCCAGCAGCGGCGACCGAACGGGATCCGGTTTGGTCTGATTCAGCATGCGGGCGTTGTTGTCCGTGTGGGCGGTTTCGTCAAGAAAAAGTCCGGAAGCGAGGTGGCCGGCTGTTCTGCCGCTCTTCTACCGGACGGGAGATTGGGAGGGGCAGCGGTGAAAAGTCAATCCGCCGTCGCAAAGGGCCGGATCGGCACACCGCGCGGCAGGACGGCAAGCACCTTGAACAGTTCGCCCATGGCCTGCGGTCCGGCAAGACGCTCGACATCGCCGGTGATCTTGTCGCGGGCCGCCTGGTCGCCGTCGGCGCCAAGCCGGCCGGCGCGCTCGAGAATGCCCATGCCGAGCAGGAAATTGCCTTGCGTCGACAGATGCGCGTCGAGACCATGCGCGCGTACGGTGGCGGCAAGGGCGGCGAAATCGACATGCGAGGTGAGATCGGCCTCGCCGGGATTGGCCAGCACATCTTCGTGATCGTGTCGGCGCAAGGCCTGCAGCGTGTCGCCGACACCCGGCTGGAGATGGCCATAGTCTAGAAACAGCCCAGCGCCGCCGTTTCGGGCGATGCGCCCGGCAATGGCGGCCATCAGGGCGGTGCGAGCCGGTGCCACTTCGACGATCGCGCCTTGCGGCGCTTCAGCGGCGTCGAGGGGCAATAGGGCCGAGTCAATCGAGCCGGCGCCGGCGAAGAAGCGCAGCTCGTCCTCATCGTCGAGGCCGACCATGCGCTCGCGCCAGCCCGTGCCGGCGCGGACGAACTGGCGGACCGGCACGGCGTCGAACAATTCATTGCCGACGATGAGCAGCGGCTGATCGGGCAGGGTGTCGATGGTCTCGTGCCACCGAACCGCGAAAGGCGTCGCGCCCAGCGTCTGCTTCTGGATTTCAGTCAGGCGCGGGCTGGTCTCGATCATGGCGAAGGCGGCGCCATTGGCCAGGACCGGGTCGAGCCGCGACAGGGTGCGCAGCATGTCCTTCATCAGCGTGCCGCGACCCGGGCCGATCTCGGCGGTGGTGACCGGCATCGGCCGGCCAATCGCTGCCCAAACCTGATAAAGCCAGACGGCGACGAGTTCGCCGAACATCTGGCTGATCTCCGGCGCGGTGACGAAGTCGCCGGCGGCGCCGAAGGGCTCGCGTGTCGTGTAGTAGCCGTCCGCGGGGTCGAACAGGCACATCGCCATGTACTCGTTGACGGGAAGGGGGCCGAGTGCCTCGATCAGGTCGACGATGCGGGTCTTCAGCCGCGTCATGTCGCCTGCGGCTGCGCTTGCTTCACCGGCTTGGCTGTCGCCATCGCCCAGATGCCGGCCAGCACCATCGGCGTCGACAGGATCATGCCCATGGTCAGCCAGTTGGTGCCGAGGAGGTAGCCGAGCTGCTGGTCTGGCTGGCGGAAGAATTCGACGAAGATGCGCGACAAGCCATAGCCGCAGATGAAGGCGCCCGCGACGAAGCGGGGCGTCTTCAGCTTGAGGCGCGAATGGGTGAGGACGCGTAGCACGACAAACAGCACCAGGCCTTCGAGCAGGGCCTCGTAGAGCTGGCTAGGATGGCGAGGATCCAGGCCGGCTGGGCAAAGTGCTTGAGCTTGTTGAAGCCGTTCGTTGCAGAAGATGACGCCCCACGGCACGTCTGTTACCCGCCCCCAGAGTTCAGCATTGATGAAGTTGGCGACGCGCACCAGGCCGAGCCCAACCGGCACGCCGGCGGCCACGACATCGAACAGCGACCAGGTGCGGATGCCGCGCTTGATGGAAAACAGCGTCATGGCGAGGATGACGCCGAGCAGGCCGCCATGGAACGACATGCCGCCTTGCCAGACGGCGAAGATGTCGAGCGGATGCGCGATGTAGCGCGCCAGGTCATAGAACAGCACATAGCCGGTGCGGCCGCCGAGCACGACGCCGATGGCCGCCCAGACGATGAAATCGTCGAGGTCCTCCGGCTTCATCGGCAGGATGCCGTCGGGCCAAAGCTTCGGATTGGCGGCGAGCCGCTTGGCATACCACCAGGCAAACAGGATGCCGACGATGTAGCCGACGCCGTACCAGTGCACCGCCAGCGGCCCGATCTGGATGAGGATCGGGTTGATGTTGGGGAAGGGCAACGAGGCCAGCGGCAGCAGGAAATATTCGTTCAACGGGGAGCTCTCGGTTGCGGTCGCATTCGGGCGCGGACCATGCGGCAGGGTTTTGGCAGGGTCAAGGCAAGCCGGCCGCCGTCAGGGGTCGCGACGGATCGCCATTGCGAGCCATCGCGCCATGAGTGGTGAGTTCAACCCTTGGCGGCCACCCACTGCCGCAATGCGTCGTTGATCCTGTCCTGCCAGCCGGGGCCGTCTTCCTGGAAATGGTCGAGCACGGCCCGGTCGATCCGGATCGAGACAAGCTCGCGGACATTCGGGGCGGTCGAGGGTTCGCGAATGGGCGCTGCCGGCTTCTTGACCGGCTTGAATGCCGCTTCGGCGGCTGCGAACGGATTTGTCGGTCGGCGCGGGGGCGTTGCCATTGGGTGACCCTGATTGGAGCATGCTGAGGCACGGCGTGATGACCACACAGTAGGCGATTTGGCGTCCTCAAGTACAGCTTAGGGCCATTTGAAAGCTTGGCGCAGGCAAGGCATCGCCATGCGCCATAGCAACGCAGAGGCCGCACCAGCCCTCAACGTTCTTGCATTCGGCGCTCCGCGCCACTACGTCATTTCGAGCAAAGCGAGGATTTGCCATGTCGACCGGACCGAACCGCATTCTCGATGAATTCGCCAAGCTGATGACCGACGCCGCGGGTGCCGCGCAGGGCGTGCGCCGCGAGGTCGAGACCGCCTTCAAGGGCCAGGCGGAGCGCATCCTCAATTCGATGGACGTGGTGCAGCGCGAGGAATTCGAGGCCGCGCGCGAGATGGCCGCCAAGGCCCGGGACGAGAATGCCAGGCTTGCCGCCCGCATCGAAGCGCTCGAGGCGAAGCTCGCCGAACTCGCCGGCGATGCCGCACCAGCGGCGGCGGCGAAGCCCCGCGCAAAAAAATAATCGTTAAACTTTTCCACATAGTCCGATCCTGAAAATCGCTTTGCCGTGAATCGCTTAACGGCATTGCATGAATCTTTGTGACAGCGCCTTTCCACATGCGAATGACGCAGTGCGAAAAATTGGGCTGTTCACGCGACTCCCGATCAATAGACTGAATTTGTTGCATGATTCGGAGCAGGGTCATGCGGCCGGGCGGTGGGGTCCGGTCTGGGGTCTTTGCGTCGAGAAGTCCTGGCCGTCCGAGTTCTAGATCAGATTGTTCGTTGTGTGTGCCCTCCCGCGGAGCGTGTGGCGGCGCTCCTCAGAACGACAGGAAGCATTCCATGGAACTTCTCGAACTCGAATTCTCCCGCGAAATCCATCCGGTGGATGTTATCGAGCAGGTGGCCCACAACAACGACTGGTCCTTCGAACGGGCCGGCGACGATGAAATTTCGATCTCGGTCGCAGGCAGTTGGACCGACTATCACGTCTCCTTCTCCTGGATGGAGGATTTCGAGGCGCTGCACCTGGCCTGCGCCTTCGACATCAAGGTGCCGGAGACCCGCGCGCTGGAGGTGATGCGGCTGTTGTCGCTGATCAACGAACAGATGCTGTTCGGCCATTTCGACCTCTGGGAGCAGGAAGGCGCGATCATGTTCCGCCAGTCGCTGCTTTTGGCCGGTGGCGTCGAGCCGTCGAGCCAGCAGGTCGAGGTGCTTTTGTCCTCTGCGCTGGAAGCCTGTGAATGCTATTTCCAGGCGTTCCAGTTCGTCGTCTGGTCGGGAACCTCGGCCAAGGACGCGCTGGCCGGCGTGCTGTTCGAGACCTACGGCAACGCCTGAGTCGCACTGGATGAGTTCAAGCACCACGCGAAAGCCCGAAATCAGCTTCGCCGATTTCGATCGTGTCGACATCCGTGCCGGCACGATCATCGAAGCAGAGCCGTTCCCCGAGGCGCGCAAGCCGGCATTCAAGCTGAAGATCGATTTCGGGCCTGAGATCGGTATCAAGAAATCATCGGCGCAGATCACCAAATACTATACGCCCGAGACGCTGGTCGGCCGGCAGGTCTTCGCCGTGGTCAATTTTCCGCCGCGTCAGATCGGCCCGTTCATGTCGGAAGTGCTGACGCTCGGCTTTCCCGACGAGGAGGGCGCCGTGGTGCTCGGCGCCATCGAGCGCAAGGTGCCGGACGGCGGGCGGTTGTTCTAGAATTTTACCCCGGCCTGCTCAAAAGAACCTCGCCCGGCGCAGCGCTGTCAGGACGCCCGGCGGGCGCCGTCATAGCGGCACAGCCGACCGGATTGAAGCGCTAGCTGGTGGCCGAAACGCGCCGAGAATGGTTCCGACCGTTGCGGCCGAGAGTACGAGATGGAGGATGTCGAACGGCCAGGCGAGTCCGAAATGCACCAGCATAAGGGTCAGGAAGGAAGGCGACGCCGCATCCGTAGGAATGAGAATCAAGGCTCCGGCCAGGACCAGCCCATACTTGACTATGGCAACTATTGCGAAAACGATGAACATTATGACGAGGAAACGCAGATGATTGCCATCTAGCGCGCGCCAGCACCCGATTGGATCAAACGATCCTGTCCAGAGAAAATCACCGACAAAAAGATATGTCCAGACAAGTACGAAAGCACCCGCCAACAGGTTGAAGACTCCCATCGCCGACACCCAATGCGCCACGTCCTCAGGGTTGAGCGGTAGGTCACGTGTGGCCAGCAGGGCCGCAAGCAGTCTGTGCTCGCCGGCGACGGCAAAGCCGCAAACAAGCTGGATCACTGCGAGAAGCAACGCAGCCAAGAGAATCCGCTGGCCAAGCTCAAAGCGCATGCCCGGGATAGCGTAGCGTTTGACACGTTCAACGCCGCGCCGAACAACGACACGGCCGCGCTCGGGCGCGTTTGCCATGCGGTCCAGAACGAACGCAATGACCATCGCCGAGAACGGCGCCGCCACAATCGCGGAAAGCCAGGTCCTGGAGTCAAAGCCTCGCGATAGAAGCCAGCCGGGCACCTGCCCCGGATCGGCAAAGAGAATAAGAGCAAGCGCCGCCAGACAGAGCGTCGTCAGAAAGCAGGGAAACCAGGCGGCCACGAAGAGTGGCCAGGCATTCGCACGGCAATAGCCGAACACCTTCGCAACGGTCTTGCTGATGCGCAAGACGCGACGCTTCGGCGATACGGCAGGCGACTGGTCCAGCGTTGAAATCGGTGTCAATCCCGCAACGAACTACAGATGCAGAATAATGCACCGCAAGGAACTGTCGCGCAAGCTCTCGCAAGGAGTGCGCTCACGGGGACTAAAGCTTGCCGGCGCACGATCTCCCAATGCATTCCATCAATTTCACGCGGAAGACTTGTCTAAAAGTATCGGCAAGTTGTCGAAGGTCTGGATTTGCTGAAGGAAACGCGCCATCGAAGAGGTCACACAACTGCCGCCGTCAGGCCGCCAGCTTGCGCGTCCTGCCGAGCGCTTCCTCGACCGTGTCGAGGAACATCTCGGCGCAAGCCTTCCAGCTGTAGCGCATGGCGCGTTCGCGGGCTTGCGCGCGGTCGACCTCGAGGGCGGCGAGCGCGGCCTCGCGCAAATCGTTGGAGACCGCGCCGCCAAAGCCGTCGCCGACAATGTCGATCGGTCCGGTCACCGGATAGGCGGCGACTGGTGTGCCGCTGGCCAGCGCTTCGATGATGACGTTGCCGAAGGTGTCGGTGCGGCTGGGGAAGACGAAGACATCGGCCGAGGCATAGATCTCCGCCAGTTCGTCATTGGGACGATGGCCGAGGAAATGCGCGTTGGAGTAGCGGGCCTTCAGCTTGGCGAGCTCCGGTCCCTCGCCGACGATCACCTTGCTGCCGGGCAGGTCAAGGTCGAGGAACGCGGAGAGGTTCTTCTCGATGGCGACGCGGCCGACGCAGAGGAAGACCGGGCCGGGGAGGCCGAGGTCCTTGCGCTTGTCCGGGCGGAAATGGTCGGTGTCGACGCCGCGCGTCCATGGCCTCAGCTTGTTGAAGCCGCGCGCCGAAAGGTCATCGGCGAGCGACTGGGTGGCGACCAGCGTGCCCTGGCCGGAATTGTGGAAGTCGCGCAGCCAGCGATAGGCCCAGCTTTCCGGCACTGGCAGGCGGGCGCTGAGATATTCGGGAAAGCGCGTATGATAGCTGGTGGTGAACGGCCGGCCGGCATTGCGGCAATAGCGCCGCGCCATGATGCCCAGCGGTCCTTCGGTGACGATGTGGATATGGTCGGCCTTGTAGGCGTCGATCAGGCGCGCGACATGGCCTGGCGTGGTCAGCGCCAGCCTGATGTCGGGGTAGGTCGGCAGGGGCAGCGTGCGAAAGATGTTGGGTGTCAGAAAATCCACCGCGACGTCGAAGGATTTCAGCGTTTCGGTGAGCCGCTCCAGCGTGTGGACGACGCCGTTGACTTGCGGGCGCCAGGCGTCGGTGACCATCAATATGCGCATGGCGGCCCTTTGCTGGAAAGGTCGACGGTAGCCTTGAGACGATGCCGGAACGGCGACCAGCCGGGGGCCCTCGCTTCGCTCCAGCGCACCCGGGCGGGCACGGGATCGAAATGGGGCGGCGAGGCCGAATCAAGTAATGTCGCGCGTTTCATGCGCGCTCTTCACCATGATTTCATGACGGGCGGATGAAGCCCGATGTTTGGCCAGCCTAGGCGGGAACCTTGATCACCGCGCGCAGGCCGCCGAGCGGACTGTCGTCGAGGGTGATGTCGCCGCCATGGCTGCGGGCGATGTCGCGGGCGATCGACAGGCCGAGCCCGGTGCCGCTGGCATCGAGGTTGCGGGCTTCGTCGAGCCGCACGAAGGGCTTGAACACGTCCTCGCGCCTGTCGGCCGGAATGCCGGGACCGTTGTCGTCGACGGTGACCACGAGCGAGCCACGGCCGTGATCGGCGCTGACCTCCACCGTCTTGGCATAGCGGAAGGCATTGCCGATGACGTTGGACAACAGCCGCGCGAAGGCGTTCGGCCGCACATGCACGGTCGGATCACCGGAAAGCGTCGTCGACAGCTTGCATTTGCGCAAGGCGGCCTCGTCGCTGAGCTTCTGGAAATAGGCTTCGAGATCGAAACGTCCCGGGTCCTCCGAGGCTTCGCCGCGGGCAAAGGCGAGATAGCCTTCCAGCATCGACTGCATGTCGTCGATGTCCTGGTTGAGCGCCGCCTTGGTCTCGGCCTTGCCGCCGGCCAGCGCCAGCTGCAGCTTGAAGCGGGTGAGGATGGTCCTGAGATCATGGCTGACACCGGTAAGCATGGCGGTGCGCTGGTCGATCTGGCGCTCGATGCGCTCGCGCATCTGGATGAAGGCAAAGCCGGCGCGGCGCACCTCCTCGGCGCCGCGCGGGCGAAAATCGCGCGGCATCGGCCGGCCCTTGCCGAAGCTTTCGGCGGCCTCGGCAAGCGTCAGGATCGGCCGGATCTGATTGCGCAGGAAGGGGATGGCGATCATCAGCAGCACCAGCGAGGTGCCGACCATCCAGATCAGGAAGATGTGGGTGTTGGAGGCATAGGCCTGGCTGCGGCGCACGAAGACGCGCAGCACCTTGTTCTCGAGCTGGACGCGCACCTCGACGATGTTGGAATTGCCGACCGTGTCGATCCAGAACGGCCGGTTTATCTGGCGGGTGATCTCGGCCGAGAGAACGTCGTCGAGGATCGAGAAGAACGGTTTCGGACCGGGCGGCGGCAAGGGATCCGGCGGCAGCAGATCGACCTTCAGCTGCATGCGGTCCTGGGCGATGCGGATGACGTTGGCGTAGTCGGCGTCGTGCGGGTAGGTCTCGATCAGGTCGATGATGGCGGCAATGTCGCGCACGGTCGCCTGCGACAGGCGCTGGGTCACCGTTGCCCAATGGCGCTCCATGAAGACGAAGGCGACCACCGATTGCAGAAGGATCATCGGCGCGATGACGATGATCAGCGAGCGCGCGTAAAGGCGCTTGGGCATGTAAAGCGAAATCAGGCGCCAGAACCGGTTCCAGATGCGCGGCACCGCCTTGAGCGTTCGCGTGGCGCGTGCGCTCAAGCCGTCAGGTCCCGGCCCTTCCAGTTGCGTCGTTGCCATTGGCTCTTTTCATTTCGTCCGCGGCACTAGATCAGAACGACGTTTGGCTCCAGAGCCGCGTCCGGTATTCTATTCCACGCTGAGCCGATACCCAATACCGCGCACGGTCTGCAGCCAGACAGGATTGGACGGATCGCGCTCGATCTTGCGGCGCAGCCGGTTGATCTGCACGTCGATCGTGCGCTCGCCGACCTCCGAATCGTCGCCGACCAGTTCGTGGCGCGGGATGGTCTCGCCGGCCCGCGCGGCAAAGATCGCCAGGATCTCCTGCTCGCGATCGGTCAGCTTCAGCGCCTCGCCGCCGCGCTTCAGTTCGCGCCTGGCGATCTGGAACGTGTAGGGACCGAAGACCAGCTGTTCGACCTTGGGCGTGGTCGCGGGGCCGCCGCGGCGCAGGATGTTGTTGATGCGCAGGATCAGCTCACGCGGATCGAAGGGTTTTGGCAGATAGTCGTCGGCGCCGGCCTCGAGCCCTAGGATGCGGCTGTCGGTTTCCGAAAGCGCGGTCAGCATCAGGATCGGCACGTTCTTTTCGGCGCGCAGCGATTTGGTGAGATCGACGCCGCTTTCGCCGGGCATCATGACATCGAGCACAAGCAGGTCGAAGTCGAGTCCGGCGAGCTTGCGCCTGGCCTCGCCGGCATTGCCGGCGACGGTGACGCGAAAGCCGTTTTCGGTCAGATACTGTTTGAGAAGATTGCGGATGCGGGTGTCGTCGTCGACCACAAGCAGATGCGGCGCGTCGTCGTCCGGTGCGGCCGCCTGATCGACCCTCTCAGTGCTCTCCATGGCTTTTTCCTGACATTTTTGCGGACCCAACGTCGATCTGAGCTCTCAGTTCCGGATTGACCATCGCTTCGAGGAAGCGTTCCACCAAGGCCCGTTCGGTGGCGCCGGAATCTTCCAATGCAGCACGGATGCGGCGTGACTGTGGCCGCGCCAGGGCGAGCGCCAGCGCGCGGCCCTTGGCGGTGGGATAGAGTTCGCGCTGGCGGCGGTCGCGCGGACCTTGCAATTGCACGACATGGTCGGTGTCGATCAGCTGCTTCAGCACGCGCGCCAGGCTCTGTTTGGTGATCTTCAACACGTCGAGCAGTTCGGCGACCGTCAGGCCCGGCCGGCGGTTGACGAAATGCAGCACCCTATGGTGGGCGCGACCGAAGCCATAGTCGGCCAGGATCTGGTCTGGATCGGAGGTGAAGTCGCGATAGGCAAAGAAGAACAGTTCGATGATGGCGAAGTCTATGCCGTCCTCGACTGACATCGCGGTCCTGATCGGCTTTCCGGCGGCTGGGCTTCGATCCGTCATCATTTCTCCATGGGAACGGGAGATTATGTCAGTACTATTGACGTAATTTCCCCGCAATGGTAATTTTTGACAAGCTTTTGGGCGGATTGCGAACGAAAAGGCAAGGCAGGCCGGTTTTTCCGGAACTTCCTGAGTTTGCCAGAGCGCGATTATCCGCCTACGCTTCGCAACACCGGCCGGCGTCTCCAATCACACGGCGCGGCCAAAAACGCTACGACACCAAGGATATGCGGGCCGCGACCCGCGGGAGGTTACCATGGCATCCGTTCCCTTCGATCAACTGGACGGCTTCATCTGGATGAATGGCGAATTCGTTGCGTGGGGCGACGCCAAGATCCATGTTCTGACGCACGGTCTGCACTATGCCAGCGCGGTCTTCGAGGGCGAGCGCGCCTATGGCGGCGAGATCTTCAAGCTCAACGAGCACACCGAGCGCCTGCATGAATCGGCCCGCCTGCTCGGCTTCAAGATTCCCTATTCGGTCACCGAGCTCAACGACGCCTCGACCTCGCTGTTGAAGAAGCAAGGGTTCCAGGACGCCTATGTCCGGCCGATCGCATGGCGCGGCAGCGAGCAGATGGGCGTTTCGGCGCAGAACAACCGCATCAACGTAGCCATCGCCATCTGGCAGTGGCCGAGCTATTTCGATCCGGCGCAGAAGCTGAAAGGCATCCGCCTCGATGTCGCGGAATGGCGCCGACCCGACCCGCGCACGGCGCCGTCGAAGTCGAAGGCTGCCGGCCTCTACATGATCTGCACCATGTCCAAGCACGCCGCCGAAGCAAAAGGCTATGCCGACGCCATGATGCTCGACTGGCGCGGCCAGGTCGCCGAGGCAACCGGTGCCAACATCTTCTTCGTCAAGGACGGCAAGATCCATACGCCCAAGCCCGACTGCTTCCTCGACGGCATCACCCGCCGCACGGTCATTGGGCTCGCCAGGGACCGTGGCCTGGACGTAATCGAACGCGCCATCCTGCCGGAAGAACTCGAAAGCTTCGAACAATGCTTCCTGACCGGAACGGCGGCGGAAGTAACGCCGGTTTCGGAGATCGGCCCTTACCGATTCGAGGTTGGCGAAATCGCCAAGAACCTTATGAATGACTATTCTGCGGCCGTTCAGCCGAAGCACGCGATCGCCGCAGAATAACAATAGTCACAGCTTTTCGCGCAAGCAGGGGCGGTTTTCGGGCCGCCCCTTTTATTTCAGCGTTTCTGCATTTGACTTTCAGTCAATTCGGCGTCTCATGATGGTGTCGGCCCGGGAGGCTGGCAGCTATGGAGGGACTAATCATATGGACATGAACACGCTTCTTCCGATCATTGTGCAGGTGATTACGGGTATCATCGGAGGTCAGGCGGTCGGTGTTGCACTCAAGAACGCGGCGATGGGCCAGCTTCCCAAAATCCTGGGTGGCGCCATTGGCGGCGTCGGCGGCGCGGCAATCCTCGGCAGCCTGCTTGGCGGCGGCGCGGTTGATCCGGCAGCGGCCGCTGCAGCGACCAGCGGTCTCGGCAGTGCGCTCAACCTCAACAACATCGTCGGCGGCGCCGGCGGCGGCGCGATCCTGACCGGCATCATCGGCGCTGTCATGGGCGCTATGAAGAAGTAAGCCTGACGGTCTCAGGTTTGTTCAAATGGGCGGCTTCGGCCGCCCATTTCTGTTTCTGCAACGACTGACTGTTCGTGTTTCGAGCGTGGACGCCCTTCATTCGCGCCGCCGGAGTGGTTCATCGTTTCAAGGAAACGCAGAACCACTCCGTCTCTTTATTTTGACGCAATTCCCAAGGGAAAGCGCTACGCGCTTTTCCCGGGAAAACCGTCTCACACTTTGCCTGGAAGTGTTCTACATCACCGCGTGAACATCGAAAGGACGATCATGGGTCAGCTCAATGCCGGCATCGTGCCGGTCACACCGTTTCAGCAGAACTGCACCATCCTGTTCGACATGGTCGACAAGCACGGCGTCGTCGTCGATCCGGGTGGCGATATCGACAAAGTGCTGGCGGTGTTGAAGGACAATGCGATCACGGCCGAGGCGATCTGGATCACGCACGGCCATATCGACCATGCCGGCGGCGCCATGGAGCTGAAGGATGCGCTCGGCCTCGAAATCATCGGCCCACATGCAGCCGACAGGCCTTTGCTCGACAATCTGGAGAAACAGGGCAGGCTCTACGGCATCGCCGGCGCGCGTAACTGCGTGCCCGACCGGTTCCTCACCGAAGGCGATACCGTGTCGTTCGGCGGTCATGTGTTCGAGGTGCTGCATTGCCCCGGCCACGCGCCCGGCCATGTCGTCTACTACAACCGCGCGGCCAAGTTCGCCCATGTCGGCGATGTGCTGTTCCGCGGCTCGGTCGGCCGCACCGACCTGCCGGGCGGTGACCACGCGACGCTGATCGCCTCGATCAAGGACAAGCTCTTGCCGCTCGGTGACGATATCGGTTTCATCTGCGGCCACGGCCCCGGCGGCCGTTTTGGCGAGGAGCGGCGAACCAATCCGTTCCTTGTTTAGGATCAGCACCAGCAAAAAGCGCTGGCCTTGCGGTCAGCGCTTTTGTCTGGGGCAGGGAAGCCCTAAGCGCTTTCGCGCTTTAGGTCTTTGTCTGGTGCAAGTCGTTATCCCAAAACCGCTGCGCACTTTTGGGCGACATGCACTCAGTTGGCAGTGCAGAAATGCTGCTCGCCGTCATTGCCGGTGAAGGTGCCGGTGCGGGAGTTGAAGCTGCGGTAGCGGTCCGAGCAGTATTCGTACCAGTCACGCGTCCACGGCTCGGCATAGCGATCGGCATAGACCACCCGCGGTTCGACATAGTAGCGACGGACCGGTGCCGGGCGGATCCGCACGTCACGATCGTAGTAACCGTCATCGTAGTAGCGGTCAGCGTCAGGCGGTGGCTGGTCATTGGCCAGCGCGCCACCGATCAGCGCACCGGCGGCGAGGCCAAGCACACCGGCGGCAATGGCGTCGCCATTGCCGTGGTGGCGGTGATGGCGCCATTCATCGGCGTTGGCCGCGGGCAAGGCCACCAGCATGGTGGCCGCCATGGCGGCGGACAGCACGGCAGTCTTGAAAATTCTGTTCATCTTGGTCTCCTTCGGTCCGGACCGTGCAGTTTTGCAGGGGATGCGGTCCGGCTTTACCCAAGATTAATATGCGACCGTGGCTGAACGGAGGCTGAACGGATTTCGACGTGCCGATCCAAGAGGGGCGTCAAAAACCAGGCTCTGATCGAGCTGGGCAGCCCTGCTGGAGCCGACAGTCTGAAGCCGGCTCAGCCGACCGACAGGTTGACGGCCTTGGGTCCCTTGCCGCGCTTGTCCGGCTCGGTGTCGAATGTTACTTTCTGCCCATCTTCGAGACCGGGAAGACCCGACGCCTGCACGGCCGAAATATGGACGAAGACATCCTTCGCGCCATCGTCCGGCGTGATGAAGCCGAAGCCTTTGGCATGGTTGAAGAATTTGACGGTGCCGGTCTGCGGCATGGGAAGCTCCTTTGATCCCATAAACTCCAGTCTCGGGCCGGCAAATGCCCGAGAGGAAATTTGTCCTTTATTTTAGCGTCATCGGCAAGAGAAAGTTTTGCGGGCACTTAAAGCGCCTTAAGCCTTTGTTGTGATGCATGTCGTTGACCCGGAGCCGGATCCACTTCCGGGCTACATGCATTGATGCCGCGCCACGGACATGAAAAAAGGCACGACGAAAATCGCCGCGCCTTTTTAAAAATCTGTCTGCGTGCCCACAGGCTGGGCAGGCTTCGAACCCTCGTTCGCCCGCCGTCAGGGACGCGCGGCGCCGATGGTTCAGGCAGCGCGGAGGTTGACCGCCTTCGGGCCCTTGCCCATGCGGTCCGGCTCGACGTCGAAGGTGACCTTCTGGCCGTCGACGAGCGTGCGCAGGCCCGATGCCTCGATCGCGGAAATATGGACGAACACGTCCTTGGCGCCGCCGTCGGGCGTGATGAAACCGAAGCCTTTGGTCGCGTTGAAGAATTTAACGGTGCCGGTCTGGGCCATTGGGGAAACTCCTTCACCCGTTCAGTCTTTGTTGGTCTGCCCGCCACCTGGCGTCGAGGGCAGTTCCCGGTGGTTGCTTTCGGCAGTCATGCATTGGCGCATGGTCAAACCCCCCGCCGAAAAACGGGGCCGTCAGAGATTCACAGTATCGGGGAAAGGTCGTCCAAAACGTTCCGCTCTCCGGGTCGCAAATGCCCGAACACGGAATTTATCGCACGGAAACGTGAAGGTTGCAAGATAGCGCCGCGGGCCGCCGCACTGAGCGCATCCCGACGCAAGAATCGACCGATCTGAGCGTCGACGGGCCGCAAATAGGCCCCGTTGCCGGGCCGGTCATTGACCCACAGAGAGGGTCGCGCATGGGCCAGTGTTGCCGGCGGACGCCGGCCATGGCTGTAACCGGCGTTTCCGTCCCCGCGAACGCGGTCGCATCCGCGAGCGGGGTTGCATTTGACAGGGGAATGGCGAGGATCGTGATCGGGGATGGGATCGAGGGAGAAATCAGCATCAACTTCCTGGCGTCGGTTTTTTCGCGGCAAGGGTTTGCCGTCCTGTTCCTGTCGGCGCTTCTGGCCGCCTGCACCGTGGTCGTCGATGATGGGCCAGGACCGCGGCCGCCGCGTCCCGAACCGGAATTCTGCACTAGGCAATACGAGCCCGTCTGTGCCCGGCGCGGCGGCGACCGCCAGACCTTCGCCAATGCCTGCCTTGCCGACCGCGCCGGATACCGTATCGTGCGCGACGGCCCCTGCCGCAGCGATGGCGGCGACGGTGGCGATGGTGGTGGTGGTGGCGAAGAGCAGACGTTCTGCACCCGTGAATACGCGCCCGTCTGCGCCCGCCGCCATGGCGAGATGCGCAGCTTCCCCAATGCCTGCGAAGCCCGCGCCGCGGACTACCGCGTCGTCGGCGATGGCCCGTGCTGAGAACGTCCTACCTGTCCACGCCAGTATAGGCTTTGCCTTTCAGCAGGGCTGCCAGGTGGGCGGCATTAGACGCGGCCATCTCGATCATGCCGGCGACCTTTTCGGGGGTCTTTGGCAGATCGACATAATTGACGTCGCCCATCGCCTCGCCCACCCAATAGACGCCGCCATTGGCCGGAATGGTGAAGCCGACATCGTTGAGCGCCTGGAAGCACTCGGCATGGCAATGGTGGGCACCATCTTCGTTGCCGACGATCGCCACCAGTGCCACCTTGCCGGCGGCCGGCATGCGGCCCTTGCCGTCGGTTTCCTCGAGAAAGGCATCCATGCGTTCCATGACGCGCTTGGCGACGCTGGAGGGTTGTCCCATCCAGATCGGCAGACCGAGTATGAATATATCGGCCGCGATAATCTTCTTACGCAGACCAGGCCAGTCGTCGCCTTTGCCCATGTCGGAGAGCACTCCGGGCTTGATATCATGATCGAGGGCGCGCACGACCTCCCCCTTCACGCCATGCGGCTTGAGCGCTGAGAGCAGGTCGGCGATGAGCCTGTCGGTGGAGGATTTTTCCTTGTCGCTGGATGCTTTCAGCGAACAGTTGACGGCAAAGGCGGTGAGGGACATTCGGCGGCTCCTGCATATGGCTGCAGGCTCAACGTCGCGAGGCGCTTGCGGTTGCTCTGATCGCTCAACGCATCCCGAAAGAACTCGCAACCCCGCGAAGACTTGAACCTGCCGCGCCAATGGCCTAGATCGCAGCAGGCGGACAAACACGGCAGGTTTCCCATTAACAGAGATCAAAGACGAGCGGCGAGTGCGGGAACCAGGTCTGGCGCAGGCGGACAGCCGCCGCTGGGTCTCGACCAGTATGTGCAGCAGGCCCTGCAATTGCACCAGGCCGGGCGCCGGCAAGAGGCAGAGACCATCTACCGGCAAGTCTTGGCGCGCCAGCCCAAGCACGCGGCGGCGGCGCATTTCCTGGGGCTGCTGCTGCACCAGACCGGACGCAGCGAAGAGGGCCTGGATCTCATCGAGCGGTCGGTCAGCCTGCAGCCGACGAATGCCGATTTCCTCAACAATTTCGGCACGGTGATGCGCGATCTCGGCCGCGTCGCCGCGGCAACCGACTTCTTCCGCGGCGCGGTGGATCTGCGGCCGGAGCAGCTCGCCGCGCGCGACAATCTCGGCTCGTCGCTGAAGCAGCTCGGCCGGTTCGAGGAGGCCGAAGAAATCTATCGCGGCACGGTAGCGCGCAATCCCTTCCATGTGCGCGCCCGCATCGGGCTTGCCGAAACCCTGCAGGAAGCCGCTCGCTTGGACGAGGCGCTGGCCGTGTTTCGCGAGTCGCTGACCATCCGTCCCAAGGATGCCGACCTTCTGCATGGGCTCGGAGTCGGGCTGATGGAAAAGGGCAGGCTCGACGAGGCGGCCGATCTGTTCCGGCAGGCGCTGGCGGTCAACCCGGGCATGGCCAAGGCCTGGCTGATGTTGTCGCAGGTCAAGCGCCAGAAGGAGCGCGATGCCGAATTGTCCGGCATGGAAGCGCAGCATGCCAAGGCGCCGCAGGACAGCCTGGCGCGCATGCAGCTGTCGTTCGGCCTCGGCAAGGCCAATGACGACCTGAAGGACTATGAGAAGGCCTTCGACTATTTTGCCGAAGGCAATGCCATTCGCCGCAAGGGGATCAACTATGATCCCGTCAGGACGCGCGAGGAATTCGCGGCGATGAAGACGGTGTTCGATGCCGGCTTCTTCGAAAGGCACAGACCGAGCCCGATCACCGATGACGCGCCGATCTTCGTCGTCGGCATGCCGCGTTCGGGCACGACGCTGGTCGAGCAGATCATCGCCAGCCATCCGCAGGTCTATGGCGCGGGCGAGCTCAGCATCCTGAAGAACGCGGTCGGCAAGCAGTTCCCGGCGACCATGCCGGGTGGCTTTCCGTGGGGCGTATCGGATACGGACGATGCGGATTTCGCCGCGGCGGGCCAGGCCTATCTCGACATGCTGCATGCCCGCTATCCGCATGTCAGCCACGTCACCGACAAGATGCCGGGCAACTTCCTGCTTGTCGGCTTCATCCACATGATGATGCCGAAAGCCAGGATCATCCATTGCGCCCGCGATGCGGCTGCAACCTGCCTGTCGATCTACAAGGTGCATTTCCGCGGCGACAGCCACCGCTATGGCTACGATCTCGGCGAGCTCGCCGACTTCCACAATCTCTACACCGACATCATGGCGCATTGGCACAAGGTGCTGCCCGGCGTCGTGCATGATGTGCGCTACGAGGATTTCGTCGCCGATCAGGAAGGCCAGAGCCGGGCGCTCATCGACTATCTCGGCCTGCCATGGGACGATGCCGTGCTGTCGTTCCACGAGACCGACCGGCCGGTGCGCACGGCGTCCGCCGCGCAGGTGCGCCAGCCGATGTATCAAGGCTCGGTCGACCTGTGGAAGCGCTATGGGGACCGGCTAAAGCCGCTGCTGGACAAACTGGATTGAAGAGCCAGGCAGATGTGCCGCGATTAATCAGGACGATGTTTGGTTGAAATCATTGTCCTGATCTCTTTGGGCAATATGCATTAGCCGGCCTGCGGCTTCTGCTCATAGCGCAGGAAGACGTTGCCGTTGCCGAAGGCTTGCGATCGGGCCAGCTTCACGTTGAGCCGATTGCCGATGCCTTCGAACATCGTCCTGCCGGCGCCAAGCATGATCGGCACGATGACGAACTGGTATTCGTCGATCAAATTATCCTCGGCCAATTGAGCGACGAGATTGCCGCTTCCAAGGATTGTCATGTGGTTGCCCGGTTGCTGCTTCAGTTCCCGAAGCTTCGCGGCCGGCTCGCTCTTGACCAACTCGGTGTTGTTCCAACTCACCGTGTCGAGCGTGCGGGAGAACACCACCTTCTGCATGGCGTTCATGCGTTCGGCCACCGCCGGTGCGATTTGGGCCGCCATCGGCGTCGGCCAGAACTGGATCATCAGGTCGTAGGTAACGCGGCCCAGCACCAGCATGCCACCGCCCTTGGCATTGTCGGCGGCGAAAGCGTTCCATTCCGGATCCTGGCTGTGCGCCCAGTCCATGGCGCCGTGCCTGTCGGTAAAATAGCCGTCGAGCGAGATGCTGTTGAATACGATCAGTTTGCGCATAAGTCGGTCCTGCCTTGAGAAATGAAGTCCTGCCTTGAGAAATGAAGAAGAGTCCCGCCATTGGCGTCGTTACGCGGCAGCGGGCGACTACAGCTCGATGAAAGGCTGGAAGCCGCCGAAGATCATGCGCTTCATATCGAAGGGCATGGGTCCCAAATCGGGTGTCAAACGGGGATCGGCTATCACCTTGGCCATCACCGTGTCGCGGCTTTGCCTGGATTCATAGACCGCCCAGGCGAAGACGACGATCTCGTCGTCCTTTGCCTGGACGGCACGCGGAAACGAGGTGAGTTCGCCATAGGGCACGTCGTCGCCGATGCATTCGACATAGGCCAGCGCGCCGTGTTCCATCCATATGGGGCCTGCGAGGTTGGCCAGCTTCTTGTAGTCATCGAGTTTGGCCTTTGGCACGGCAAGCACGAAACCATCGACATAGGACATGGTGAGCTCCTTGCTGAAAACCGAGCGCCGGGTCGGCGGGGATACGACCCGGCGCGGTGAGCGCGTCAGCCCTGACGGGCGACGCCTGCTCGCTACTTCACCGGCGCGTTCATCGCCCAGGCGACGCCGAACGGATCATTCAGCTGGCCCCAGCGATCGCCCCAGAACATCACCTGCAGCGGCGTGACCACTTCGCAGCCGGCATCGACGGCGCGCTGCCACCAGGTCTCGATGTCGCCATCTTCGAGATGGAGCTGCAGCGTGTAGCCCTGCGCGGCCTTATGTGGATGGCCGTGCTCGGGATAGGCGTCGCCCAGCATCAGCGTCGAGCCGTTGACGTGGAGATGGATGTGCATGGTGCGGCCTTTTTCATCCGCCGGATAGGCAAAGACCTGCTTGGCGCCAAAGGCCTTCTTGTAGAAATCAGCGGCCTTGAAGGCGCCGTCCACCTGCAGATAAGGGGTTAACCCGCCGAGCACTTCTGCCCTGGGCTGAATGGGGGTCTGGTCAGTCATGTCTTGCTCCTCTTTGCGTTCGGCTTGGCCTTACGAACCACAGGACGCGCGAGGTGACGGCAATCCTACATGGCGGCGCGAATTTTCTTTCGAGCCGGACCCGGACGGGCCGGGCAACCGGCGGATTGAAGCGGCAATCGCATGAACAGGCTGATCGCGGTCATATGACCTTGGTCGAGAAGGTCGTTGCACGACGGCTGTTGCGCGCGTCGAAGAGGTCCGGAAAGCCGATGTCCTTACGCAATTCGGCTGGCAGCGAGAGCAGGATGCGTTCGCTGCGATGGCGGGCACGTGCCGACGCGTATTGGGTTGCGATGCGACCGATGGATGAAAGGACCGACATGATGTTCTCTCCCTGGGTTGATGCCGGCATCATCGTGTCGGCATCCCAAGGACGTGGCAGGTTCAGGCGATCCGACAGAGCGCCGAATTTTTTGTTACGACTCCGAATTCGATCGAAGAGGCCTTCGTCGCTCAGAGCGGCGGCTATGCGAACTTAAGCGTTGGGATCGCTGAAACATCAACCTCGCGCTCGGCGTGCCAGGCATCGAAAGCCGCCTGCATCCGAAGCCAGATCGCGGCACCGTCGCCAAACATCTTCCCAAGGCGAGCGGCCACAGCCGGCGAAACCGGCTTCTTTTCGCGGATGATGTCATAAAGCTGTTGCCGGGAGATCCCGAGCAGATTTGCAATTTCCACCTTGGTCTTTCCGGTTGCCGGGATAATGTCCTCAAGCAGCGCTCCCGGGTGGGAGGGACAACGCTCGATCGGACGCATCGGCTCGTGCACGGTCATAAGTCGAACTTCTCCAATCTGGCCGCCTCAGTGGTATTGCTCGAAATCGACGCGGGCGGCGTCCTTACCGTCGAATTCAAATGTGATGCACCACGGGCCGTTGACATGGACCGTGTAGCGAATTGGATCGAAGCCTTTCAGCGGGTGGAAGTCGAAGCTGGGGAGGTTCATCTCCTCCGGCTTCTCCGAAGCTTCCAGGCGGTCAAGCCGGACCAGAATGCGCTTGTGCATTTTGGCGTCGATCTTACCGGTTTTTCCGGTTTGAAAGAGGTCCGACAGCGCCTTGTTCTTGAAGGACTTGATCATCGATCTATGTAAACAGGTTGCTTACACAGATCAAGATGTGTAAGCAAATAATTTACAGGCAAAACGAACCTGTCTCGCCGCTCAACCGCCGCCTTCCGCTACCTCAAGGAAAAAGCCCTCGGGGTCCTCGACCTCCGTCAGCTTCCGCTTCTCGATCAGCCAGAAACGGTTGCCGACGGCTCGGATGAAGGAGCGGTCGTGCGAGGCGAGCACGCAGCTTGCCTGGTGCTTGAGCAATTCCTCCTCCAGCGCTTCCTGGCCATCGATGTCGAGATGGTTGGTCGGCTCGTCGAGCAGATAGAAATTGGGATTGGCGAGCCTGAGCGCAAGCATCATCAGCCGTGCCTTCTGGCCGCCGGACAGCGCGCCGATCCTTTTCTCCTGCATCTCGATGACCACGCCGGCGCCGGCAAGCAACGAGCGGGCGCGTTGTTCGCCGACGTCGTAGCGGCGCGAGACCATCGCCAGCGGCGTGTCGTCGCCGCTGATGCCGGACAGCGCCTGGTCGCTGTAGCCGAGCACCGTCGACGGCGTCACCTTCACGTTCTGCACCGTGTCGGGCTCGGCGATGGCGCTGCGGATCAGGCTGACGAAGCGCGATTTGCCGACGCCATTGCGGCCGAGCAGCACGATGCGGTCGCCCTGACAGATGTGACGCTTGCCGGTCTTGAACAGCAGCGTGCCATCGGGCGTTTCGACCACCGCGTCGTCGAGCGTGATCAGCACCTTGGCGTGGGTGCCGCGATTGGCAAGCCGGATCGCACCGGCCGATTTTTCGCGGTGCGCCGATACCGCCTCCTCTTCGAGTTTGTCCGCCCGTTCCCTGAGCTGCTTGGTTTTCACCGTCAAAAGGTCGCTGCCGGAATTGATGCCGATGTTGTTGAGCTTGGCGGCCTGCTTTCGCAGCTGCTGGGCGACCTTCATGTCGCGCTCGAATTTTCGCGCTGTCGAGGCGTCGACCTCGTCGAGCGCCTGTCTGGCGCGGGAGTAGGGCAGCGCAAACACCGGCGACTGTTCCGGGCGCAGGAACAGCGTCCGGTTGGTGGTGGCGTCGAGGAAGGCGCGGTCATGGCTGGCGATGACGACGGGCACTTCGCGCGGCAGCGCGTTCAGCCAGCTTTCCAGCTGGCTGATGCGGGCAAGGTCTAGATGATTGGTCGGCTCGTCGAGCAGCAGCACATCGGGATCGGTGACCCAGACGCGGGCGATCAGCGCCAGCCTCTGCCAGCCGCCGCTCAGCGCCTGGATTTCCCGCTCGCGCATCGGCTCAGGCACGTCGAGAGAATCCAGCACCACGTCGACGCGCCACATCTCGCTTTCGGCCTGCTCCGACGGCAAGGCGTCGGCCACCACCTCATGGAAGCTGCGGCTGAGAAGGGCAGGGGGAACCGACTGCTCGACATGGCCGACGCGCAAGCCGCGCGTGCGGGTGATGTCGCCAGAGGTCGGCTCCATCTCGCCGGTCAGGCATTTGAGCAAGGTCGACTTGCCGCGGCCGTTGGCGGCAACGATGCCGAGCCGGTCGCCGCCGCGGACAGTGAGGTCGAGATTGGAAAACAGCGGCGCACTCACGGTGACGCCGAGGGATTTGAGGCTGATCAGGGGCATTGTGATTTCTCTGGTCTTGCCGGAAACAACTCCGGATGCACTTTGACGGTGCGCGTGCTGGCCATCAGGCTCGGCGTTGCGGCACCACGAAGGGCAGACCAAAAAAATCGAAGCGGGAAAAACCCGGACCGTCCCTGGTCAGCCCTGCAAGCTGGCTTGCAGGGCAGAAATCGGGCCACGCTGACGATGGTGATCAATAGACACGCAGCCCTCCTTTCAAGACGTTCGAGTGTGCGAAGCGATTACACCAAAGGCGGTGCGGATGGCAAGGCCGCCGCTTTCGCCCGGTGCGGGAACGGATCCAGCACCAATATGCAGCCACCGATGATTGCTACCGCGCCGAAGGCCTGGATGATGGTCAGCGACTCGCCGAGCATGACAGTGCCAACCAGCACGGCGATCGTGGTCACGGCGAATTCGACGCTGATCGCCCTGGTCGCGCCGATGCTGGCCACCAGCCGGAAGTAGACGACATAGGTCAGCGCGCTCATCACGCAAGCGAGAAGGACGAGATAGAGGAAATCGACAGGGCGCGGCATGGCCGGCACCGGGACGGCCAGCAGCAGCGGCAGTGTCATCAGCCCGCCGAACAGAAAGGCGGCGCCGGTGAGTTCGAACGAGCCGGCCGAGCGCAGATGGCGATTGGCGTAGTTGCTGCCGAAGGCGGCGGAGAAGGAGCTGAACAGCGAGGCGGCGCAGCCGAATGCGAAGGACGGCGTGATCGGCACCGAAGGGAAGCCGACCAAGACCACGATGCCCGCAGCGCCGAGCAGCAAGCCGGCCAGCCCGCGAACGGTGATGCGCTCGAGCCCCCATAACTGGCCAAGGATCATCGAGAACAGCGGGATCGCGGCAACGAGAATGGCCGCCATCGCCGTGCCGATACGCGGCGTGGCGTAGGACAGGCCGATCAGCTGCGCCGCGACGGTCGTCGCGCCAACCATGGCGAAGTGCCGCCAGCCGGCGCTGAAATCGAGCCGTCGCCGCGTCGCCGCCGCCAGCAGGAAGAGCGTGATGCCGGCGATCAGCGAGCGCAAGGTCACCGCGCCGACCCAGCCGAATGCGTGTACCACCTTGAGCAGCACGAGGAACGACAGGCCCCAGGTGACGGCCAGGAAGGCGTAGGCTGCGATATCCTTGGGTTTCATTTCGCGCGGCTGCGTGAGGTTTAGGCGGGAGACGAGAGCCCCACGGCCGTATCGCTTCGGCCGGCGACTGACAAGGGAAGGCGCATGGTCCAGTCGGCCGGCAAATACAGTTTCGAGATTACACGGGTCTCAGGTGACCGTCGCTTAGTTCATATTCCTTGTTGAGATCGAGCAGGAAATGGCCGAACACCGTACAGGCGCGGAGATCAATAATGATCACGAGAAGGGCGTTGAACCTGCCTGTGCCAATCAAAACCTGGTCAAACCGATTTTGGGCATCCCGGTAAACATAGTGTACGTCGTTCAGGTAGGGCACACCGATATCGTTGAGGTCCAGTGCGTCGACATAGGGCCATATGTCTACGACGGCATTCACCGTGGCGGTGACATTCGTCATCGGCTCAGCGAAGCAGGCTTTGAACTCTTTCTCATCAAGTCTGCGAACGACCACCATCACTTATTCTAGGTGATGGCGCTTGAAAATCGCAACCGATCGAAACGTGATGTTTACAGGCCGCTACTTCCCCGGCCTGCCCGTTTTCCCAGGCCGGCGCTTTTCGCGGCGGGCGTCGCCTGGGTCCTCGTAGGAGCCGATTCCGGCGCGCTGGCGGATGATTGGTTTGTCGTCGCGATCTGTCGCGCCTGTCCTGCCGGCCCCCACGAGGGGGGAGATCGGCTGCGGCTTCGCCGGCACTTTTCCTTCGACCGGCTTTTCCGTGCGCCGCACGGTCATCTCGTCCAGAGAGTTCTTCTTGAACAGCGGCTTGACCGGCTCGCCGGGAATACCGAAGTCGGAACCGTGCGCTTCGGACGCCGACTGTTTCTTGAACAGCGAACGTGACATTACACCCGCAGGCGTCGGCATGTCGGTGCCGGGCCCCATGTCGTCGATCGACGGTTTGGCGAACAGCGGCTTCTTCACCGGCACGGCGCCGTCGGCGCCCATCTCGTCGAGATCGGGCTTGCGGAACAGGTTGGGCCGGGCAGCCCTGGCGGCCTCTTCGGCGGCGCGTGCTTCGTCGAGCTTGCGGAAACGTTCCTGTTCCTCAGCCGTGCGATGCTTGGCCACGCCCTTGTTGTGCTTGCCCTTTTCGCGGCCCGAGACCGGGCTTTCCATGTCGGCGTATTTGGCCAGCGGGTCGTCGGAAATCGACAGTTCCATCTCGCGCAGCCGCTTGATCTCGTCGCGGATGCGGGCGGCCTTCTCGAAGTCGAGATTGGCGGCTGCGTCGCGCATCTGTTTTTCCATCGCGTCGAGATGCGCCTTGAGGTTGTTGCCCATCATGGCGCCGGCGCTGTCGGTGAACTGCGAGATGTCGGCGCGGACATGGTCCTTCTCGTAGACCGAGTCCAGAATGTCGGAGATGCGCGACTTGACCGATTCCGGCGTGATGCCGTTGGCGGCGTTCCACTCCATCTGCTTTTCGCGGCGGCGGTTGGTTTCGGCCATCGCCCGCTCCATCGAGCCGGTGACCTGGTCGGCATAGAGGATGACCTTGCCGTCGACGTTGCGGGCGGCGCGGCCGATGGTCTGGATGAGCGAGGTTTCGGAGCGCAAAAAACCTTCCTTGTCGGCATCGAGAATGGCGACGAAGCCGCATTCGGGAATGTCGAGGCCTTCGCGCAAAAGGTTGATGCCGACCAGCACGTCGAAAGCGCCGAGGCGCAAGTCGCGCAGAATCTCGATGCGCTCCAGCGTGTCGATGTCGGAGTGCATGTAGCGCACGCGCACGCCCTGTTCGTGCAGATATTCGGTCAAATCCTCGGCCATGCGCTTGGTCAGCACCGTGACCAGCGTGCGGTAGCCGGCGGCCGTGGTCTCGCGGATCTCGCCGACGACATCGTCGACCTGGCTTTTCGCCGGGCGCACCTCGACCGGCGGGTCGATCAGGCCGGTCGGGCGGATGACCTGCTCGGCGAAGACGCCGCCGGACTGTTCCATTTCCCAGCCGCCCGGGGTCGCCGAAACGGCGACGGAGAGCGGGCGCATGGCGTCCCATTCCTCGAAGCGCAGCGGCCGGTTGTCCATGCAGGAGGGCAGGCGGAAGCCATACTCGGCCAGCGTCGCCTTGCGCCGGAAGTCGCCGCGATACATGCCGCCGATCTGCGGCACGGTGACGTGGCTTTCGTCGATGAACACCAGTGCATTGTCCGGGATATACTCGAACAAGGTCGGCGGCGGGTCGCCCGGTTGGCGGCCGGTGAGATAACGCGAATAGTTCTCGATGCCGGCGCAGGAGCCGGTGGCTTCCAGCATTTCGAGGTCGAAGCGGGTGCGCTGCTCCAGCCTCTGCGCTTCCAGCAGGCGGCCGGCGCGCTCCAGTTCCACCAGCCGCTGCTTGAGCTCTTCCTTGATCGACTTGATCGCCTGGTTGAGCGTCGGGCGCGGCGTCACATAGTGCGAATTGGCGTAGATCTTGACGCTTTTCAGCTCGCCGGTCTTCTGGCCGGTCAGCGGATCGAACTCGGTGATCTGCTCGATCTCATCGCCGAACATCGAGATGCGCCAGGCGCGATCCTCAAGGTGGGCCGGGAAGATCTCGATCGTGTCGCCGCGCACGCGGAACGAGCCGCGCACGAAATTGATGTCCTGGCGCTTGTACTGCTGGGCGACGAGGTCGGCGAGCAAAGCGCGCTGGTCGAGCCGGTCGCCGATCTGCATCTGGAAGGTCATCGCCGTATAGGTCTCGACCGAACCGATACCGTAGATGCAGGACACCGAGGCGACGATGATGACGTCGTCGCGCTCGAGCAGCGAGCGCGTCGCCGAGTGGCGCATGCGGTCGATCTGTTCGTTGATCGAGGATTCCTTCTCGATGAAGGTGTCGGTGCGCGGAACGTAGGCTTCCGGCTGGTAGTAGTCGTAATAGGAGACGAAATACTCCACCGCATTGTCGGGGAAGAATTTCTTGAACTCGGAATAGAGCTGCGCGGCCAGCGTCTTGTTGGGCGCCAGGATCAGGGCCGGGCGCTGCGTCTCCTCGATCACCTTGGCCATGGTGAAGGTTTTTCCCGAGCCGGTGACGCCGAGCAGCACCTGGGTGCGGTCGTTGTTGTCGACGCCTTCGACAAGGTCCTTGATGGCGGTCGGCTGGTCGCCGGCCGGCTCGAAGTCCGACACCATCTTGATGGCGATGCCGCCTTCCGACTTTTCCGGCCGGGCAGGGCGGTGCGGCGTCCACAGCACGCCATCCTTGTGCAGCGGATTGCCGGATTCGATCAGCGCCGAGAGCGCGGCGACCGTTGCGGTGACGCCGCTCGACGTCATCGTCTCGGCTTCTTCCAGCGAGATATCGAGGCCGGCGACCGGATTGAGGCCGGCCGCGGCGCGTTCGCGAGCGGTGGCCGCGCCGCCCATCGAGGTGCCGCGCGCCGTGCGCCCGGGCGCGGAGGAACGCTCGGGAACCTTCTTGGATGGTCTTGGCGCTTTGCCGCCGTCGCCCTTGCCAGCCTGGCGCCCTTCGCGCTCCGCCTCCTGCTCGATCTGTTCGGCCCAGTCGGCAATCGAACCGGTCAGCGGCGTGCCCGACAGTTCGGGCTGCGGCGTCTCGGCAAAGCCACCTTTATGCAGCGGCTCGGAGGCGTCGAGGAAATCGGTCAGCGGGCTGCGCCGCTTCGGCGCGGCGCGATCGTCATTCGCCGTCGGCGGCGTTCTTTTATCGGGGGATTTGGCCATGCCCCGAATATGGGAGGTCTTGGCGAAAATGGAAAGAGCGCGATGCGGCTAGGCGCATGCCCCGATGCAGCTCCTGACAGCAGCCTGTCAGGAGGAGGCAGTTGCCGAGGGGGGCATCCGCCCGCGGTCAGGCGCCGCGGGCGTTGTCCGTCGCGACCTGGGTCGGCGATCCGTTGAGGCGCGGCACGACGACGAGGCGCGTGACCTTGCCTTTCTTGAAGGCGGCGAGGAAGCGGGAATAGTCCCTGAAGACCACGCAGCCGTTGGACTCGGCGCGGCCGCCGCGCAGCATGTAGGTGTGGGCGAGCAGGCCATTGCGGTTGTATTTGTTGCCACCGCCGACCGGTGTCAGGCGCAGGGCCTCGACGCCATGGAAGCGGGATTCACGCAGCGACAGATTGTAGGTATTGGGCGGCGTCGGGCCACGATCCTTCACATGGACATAGCGCGGCTGGTCGACCATGGCGCCGAGGCCGGAATGGGCCTCGAGCCGCTGGCCGTCCGGCATATAGACGGTCTTGGCGCTGATGTCATAGACCGCGACGCCGTGGCCGGCTCCACTTCCGCCGCTCGGTCCATTGAAGAGGTTCCTGAACGCCTGGCCAAGGCCGCCCGAAGGCGTGTCCGGCTTGGCATAGGCCAGCACATCGCCGCCATCGCGGCCGGCCCGGGCCGGCCTTGCGGGCTGGGCCTGCTGGACCGGCTTTGCCTCCGGCGCCGGCTTTTGCTGCGCGATCTTGGGCTGAGCAATCTTGGGCTGCGGCGCCGGCTCATCCTGTTCCGCCACGGCCCTTGGCTGCCGCGGCGCGTCATATTGCGGGCGGCGGGTCGGCAGCGGCACGTCGTCGGTCAGCGCATCCGGCAGCGAGGCAGCGTCGCCGGGCTGTTGCGGCTGGGTCTCGGCAGGCGCAACCGCGACATCGGCAGAGGATTCGGTCATCGGCAGCGCAGAGGCAAATGCTTCGTCCTCGACGGGCAGCGACTGGACGAGGGCCAGCGCCAGCTGCGTGTTGTCAGGCGCCTGCGACTGGGCGAGGCCCATCGGCGCCGGCGCGGTCTGGACGACGGCGCCGGTATCGGCACGGGCAAAGCGTTCCGCCACCGGAGTCGGCATGTCGCTCGACAGGCTGGCCATCACCTGGACCGACGGAACCAGCGAGGCCTCGGTAATCTGCGGCGCGGCCGTGGAAATCACCGGGCGGGCGTCGGCCGTGGCGACGGGCTTGCCGGCGCCGGCAAAGGCGGCGGCGAGCTTGGTCGGCGACAGCGACGCCTCCATGCGGTCGAAGCGTTCCTGCGCCTTCGACTTCAAGATTGGCTGTTCCGGCCTTGCGTGGGCCGCGAGGCGCGCGGATTTCTCACCCAGCGGGCTCACACGGGCCAGCTTGAAGCAGGTGGCGCCGCATTGCACGGCATGGTCATGCAAGGCCTGGCTGCCGCCATGGGCATTGGCCAGCACGAACGGCGCCGAAGGCCTCAGGAAATGCTGTTTCAGCGGATCGGCCATCGCCAGCGAGCCCGGCATGGCCAGCGTCTGCGGCAGGCCGCTCGATGTCGCCGACAGCGACGCACCGACGGAGCTGAGGCCGGCCATGGTGCCGATCAGCCAGAGGCCGACGGCGGCGCTGGCACCAGGCACCGCGACCCAGCGGACGATCCGTTTCGGATTGAAGGAAGGAGTGCGCTGCGCATCGACGAACTCGCCGCCCTCGCGCTGGTCCCGGATTATTTTGTGTTTACTCGACAACGCCATGCAACCAATCTCGCTCCAATCGGTTTTCCCCGTACGTGGCCTTGTCAGCCGCGACGACCATTCTGCGAGTGATCCCAGGGTGGTCCCCGACGCGTTTGCCGCGCCTGTCGTTGATTGCCGATTGCTTCAAAATATGGACAAAGTTGGTTAACCAATCCCTCTCAAAACCAACCGAGAGACGTGGACTTTGTGCCAAAAAAGGCTCGTCCACGATCATGCACGCGGTATTTCAGCCCTTCCGATGCAGGTTTGCTGCCTGTTTTTGGCGACCGAGTCAAGCAAAACAGCTATTGCTAATATAAGGCAAAGTCGCTCCGGCGGGCCCTGCGGCAATGCGGCGTGCCGTTACACGGCCCTTAAAAAGCCGATGGCATCGGCGAAACTGTTGCCCGCTTGCCACATTTTTTCGGCCCGCACGGTCGTCCCCCGACGCCCATTGACTCGTTTTGGGAGGCGGTGCAATCGGGTTGAAGTGCTTGGTTTTGGGGTGGCAAAGGCCACTTTTGGAGGCTTTTTCCATGAAGCGTCGAGATTTCTTGACGCTGTCGGCGGGTGCGGCGGCGTTCTCCATTCTTCCGGCCGCGGTCAGGGCCAACGTGCCCGTGCCCTACGACCGCAACGCCGAAGTGCCGTTCAACGACAAGAAATCGTTCATTGACTGGATGGTGGCCAATCGCGGCGAGGATCCGAAGTTTTTGGCGCAGCGATTCGATCGCTTCCAGATCATGGTCTACAACAAGGACGTTCTGGACGACCGCAACAAGCGCGCCTTCCTTTTGACACCGCGTGAGGAATTCGTGCTGCCGCAGAATCTGGGGCGCGCCTATGACCATGCCTTCCTCGACATCGGCTATGGCGTGACGATTTCGGGTCCGCACCTCGTCGGGCGGATGACGACGTCGATCGACGTGCAATTCGGCGAGGCCGTGCTCGAGATCGGCACCGGCTCGGGCTATCAGTCGGCCTATCTCGCCAACCTCACCGACAAGGTGCACACGATCGAGATCATCAATCCGCTGGCGCAGCGCACGCGGCGCACCTATGACGGGCTGGTCGAGCGCGGCTACAGTGAGTTTGGTTCGGTCACCAGCCGCAATGCCGACGGCTATTATGGCTGGGAAAGCGTCGGCCCGTTCGACAAGATCATCGTCACCTGCGGCATCGACCACATCCCGCCGTCGCTGCTGCAGCAGCTGAAGCCCAACGGCGTGATGGTCATTCCGGTCGGCCCGCCGGGCGCGCAGCACGTGCTCAAGGTGACCAAGCAACAGCTCGCCGACGGCACGTTCAACATCGTCCGCTCGGACATCTACAATGGCAAGGTGGTGCCATTCGTGCCGTTCACGAAGCTCGAGGGCGACCAGATCGTCGGCACGCACAACGGCTGAGCATTTGCGGCATCAAGGGACCTGAATGGCAGCCGTTGCATCGAATTCCCGCCTGAGCATCCCTTCCCTGGAGGCGCCACGGCCGGCGCACTACCTCGCGGTCGGGCTGGTCGCCGGCGCCATCATCGCCCTGCAGATCGCTGTCATGCGGGTGTTCGCGGTCGGCAGCTGGTCGCATTTCGGCTCGCTGGTGGTCAGCCTCGCCATGCTCGGCTTTTCGCTGTCCAGCGTCGTCATCTTCGCCGGCAAGGGCTGGTTCGACCGCCATTGGCAAGGGGCCGCCACTGCGGCCCTGCTGCTCATCGGCCCGCTCGCCGTCGGCTCCAACCTGGTTGCCCAGACGGTACCGTTCAACGCCATCTTCCTGGTGTCCGATCCGGCGCAGAAATGGCGGCTGCTCGCCAATTTCCTGCTCTATCTCCTGCCGTTCCTGGCCGGGGCGTTCTTCCTCGGCATCGTCTTCCTGAAAAGCCGCATGGCCTTCGGCCGCGTCTATTTCGCCGACCTCACCGGTTCGGGGCTTGCCGGCCTCGCTGTGCTGGTCTCGCTCTATCTGTTCGCGCCGGAAACCATCATCGTCGTGCCGCTGCTTTTGTGGGCCGCCGGTTCGCTGCTGTGGTTTGTTGCTTTCGGCGCCTGGAAGAGCGTCGTCGCCGGCGTCGTGGTCGCGGCGCTGTCGATATCAGGCTATCTCATGCTGCCCAGCCTGCTCGGCATACCCGACATAGCCGTATCGCAATACAAGGGCGTCGCCTATGCCCGCAATTTTCCGGACGGCAAGCGCATCTACCGCAGCGTCTCGCCCTTCGGCGATCTGCAGGTCTATGCCAGCTCCTACATGCATTTCGCCCCGGGCCTGAGCGACAATGCCGCCTTCGGCATGCCCGAAGTGCCGGCCAACACCTATGTCGGCATGTATCGCGACGGCGACGGGCCGGAAGGCATCATGCGCAACCTGGCGCCGGCCGAGCTGGTCTATTTCCGCTATCTGCCGATGCACTATCCCTATGTGATCAAGGATAAGCCCAAAACCTTCGTCGTGCAGTTCGGCGGCGGCATCTCCACGCAGGCGGCGCTCAATGCCGGTTCGACCTCGGTGACCGTCGCCGAGAGCAATCCGATGACATTGCGGGCGTTCCGCGACCCTGTGCTGAAGGATGTCACCGGCGATATCCTGGCCGAGCCGAGGCTCAAGGTCATCGACTATGATGGGCGGCTGTTCCTCGCCAACACGGCGGAGCGCTACGACGTTATCGACCTCAGCCTCGCCGACAGTGTCGGCCTGTCCAATCCCGGCGGCTTCGCCATCTCGGAAAAATACGCCTACACGCGCGAAGCGATGCTTAGCTACATGCACGCGCTGGCCGATGGCGGCGTGCTGTCGATCACCTTGTGGAACAAGGAAGAGCCGCCGAAATCGGTTCTGAAGCTCTATTCGACCGTCGCCGAGGCGGCGAGGACCTTCGACAGCCAGGGCGCCGCCAACGACATCTTCGCGGTCTCGAGTTACCTCTCGACCACGACCGTGCTGTTCAAGCGCGGCGGCTTTACCGAGGCCGAAATCAAGACGCTGCGCGACTACACCAAGTCGATGTCCTGGGAGGAGGTCTACTATCCAGGAATGACCTATGACGGTTCGGGCGCACAAAAGGTGCTCGACGATTATCGCGCCTCGATCTTCGGCAGCGGACAGGACGCGACACTGACGCAGCAGCCGGCCGCCGGCGCGACCGCGCCTGCCGACCCGACCGCGCCGGCAAATCCTGATTGCGACCCGACGGCGCCGGCCGATCCGACGCTCGACGCCTGTGCGGGGGCCGGCGGCGATGCCGGCCCGCAAGTGCTGCCGGCGACGGAACTGCAGCGCATGAGCTGGCACGCGCTTTTGACCGGCGGCTGGGAAAAACTTGCCGGCGACTACGTCTTCGACACCCGGGCGCTGAGCAACGACCAGCCCTATTTCGCCGCCTATGTGAAGGTCGCCGACCTGCCGCGCACGCTCGACCGGCTCGACCTGTTCCAGGACGATTGGGGCTATCTCTTGATCTGGGCGACGCTCGGCATCGCCTGCATCACGGCGGCATCACTGGTGCTGCTGCCGGTCATCTTCGGCTGGCGCATCGTGTTCTCGCGCTCGCGCGGCAAGCTCGGCACCATCCTCTATTTCGCCTGTCTCGGCCTCGGCTACATCATGGTCGAGGTCGGGCTGATCAGCCGCTTTACGGTGGCGCTCGCCAACCCGACCGTGTCGGCCTCGGTGCTGATCTCCTCGATGCTGGTGTTTTCCGGGCTCGGCAGCCTGTTTGCCGAGCGCATCTTCGACCGCGCCAGGACGCTGCTGCCGATCGTGCTGCTGGCGGTCTGCGGGCTGCTGCTCGCCTATGGCTTCTATCTGTCGCCGGTGCTCGACCGGATCGGCGCCTATCCCTATGCGGTGCGCCTGCTGCTCTGCTTCCTTTTGGTGTCGCCGCCGGCCTTCCTGATGGGCATGCCGATGGCCACCGCCATGACCTGGCTGGCACGGCTCGGCAAGGAGCATCTTTTCGTCTGGGCCTGGGGCATCAATGGCTGTTTCTCGGTCATCGGCTCGGCCGCCGTGCCGATCGTCGCCACCAGCTTTGGACTGAGCGCCGTGCTGCAATGGGCGGCGATCGCCTATCTCATCGCCATCCCGGCCTTCTTTGCCGTACTGTTGCCGTCGAAAGCGCCGTCCGTGCGGCTGGTGGCGGCCTGATGCCGGACCGCCGCGCCATCGTTGCCGGATTGCTGGCCACGGCGATGTTTCCGGCGGTGAGCCAGGGGGCGCGCTTGCGCAAGGCCATATCCACCGTAGTGCCGTTCAAGGCATCGCCCTTTCCCTACCGTGGCAAGCTGCCCGACGGCTCGGCGCCGTTTCTCGACGTCACGGCGGCGGATGGAAGGCGCGGCCACACCTCGCCACGCGGCGGCATCTATTGGGAAGACGAGACCTATTCCGACCGCTCGACGCTGCTGGCGGTGCCGAAAGGGTTCGATCCGGCTAGGCCGGCGGTCATCGTGGTGTTCTTCCACGGCAATGGCGCCACCTTGCAGCGCGATGTCGTCGGCCGCCAGCGTGTCGTCACGCAGGTCGAGGCGTCCGGCCTCAACGCCGTGCTGGTGGCGCCGCAATTCGCCAGCAATGCGCAGGATTCCAGCGCCGGCAATTTCTGGACGCCGGGCTATTTTACCAAATTCATGGCCGAGGCTGCGCAAGGCATGGCCAGGCTGACCGGCGCCAAGGCGGCAAAGTTCGACGCCATGCCGGTGGTGCTGGTGGCCTATAGCGGCGGCTACAATCCGGCCGCTTCCATTCTCAGGAACGGCGACATCGGTGGACGCCTGCTCGGCGTCGTCCTGCTCGACGCCGTCTTCGACGAGGCGGACATCTTCGCCAGCTGGATCACGCAGCACCGGAAGAGTTTCTTCGTCAGCGCCTATGGCAAGTCCTCGGCCTCCGGCAATGCCGAGATCAGGCAGTTGCTGGCGGGCCAGGGCATCGACGCCAGCACCGATCCGCCGCGTCGGCTCGAAGCCGGAACCATCGCCTTGCTCGCCTCCGATGCCGCCCATGACACGTTCGTCACCCGCGCCTTCGTCGGCAATCCGCTGCAGTGGCTGCTTGGCCGGCTGCACGGGTTTCCGCGCTAAGGCTTTTTGGTACTCCAGTCCAAGTCCCCGTTCATGCTTCTGACCGCCATCGTCATCGCCCAGCTGTTGGACCCGCTCAGGATCCTGCTGGTCGGGATCGCCTATTTTCTCAGCCGGCTGGTTAAAAGGCCGGGCGTGGCCTGGCTTGGATTGTGCGCGGCGATTGTCGTCATCGCCGCTGGATTTCCATTCGTTGTCCTTGGCCAATCCGGCGAAATCGCCTGGACGACCGCCGTCATCGGTGTGATATCGAACGCGCTGATAGCCGCCGCCATGGCCGGGCTGCTGCGGCTTCAGCGATGGCTTTTCCAACTCTTTGTTTGACACAATTTCTGCGGGAAAACCGTTTCACGATTTTCCCGGAACTGCTGGCGCCGTGGATGCTGGATACTTCTCCCGCGCCCAGCGAGGGCAGGGATCCAGCTTCTGATAGGCCGCTCAGTTGAACCACAGCGCGAACGTCAAAAACCCGCCGCCGCCAAATTCGCGCTGGATCTGGTCGAAATCCTCGGTGGTCAGGATCCTGCCGCTTTCGAGATAAGGCGCGATTCCAGGGCCGGTAATCGACAGCACCAGGTCGAAGGGCTTCGGCTCGTCGAAGAAGCGCTTCATGTTGATGCCCTTGCCGGCGATGCGGAAATGCGGCAGCAGCGCGCGGCCCTCGAGCAGGTCCTCGGCCATGGTCAAGGTGGCGAGCCAGGCCTGAACCTGCTCCTCGCCGACGTCGAGGCCGGTCAGCGGGTTCTCGCCCTTCTGCTGTGGCCCAGGCAGCCATTCGCGGTCATTGTCAGTCTCGGCGCGGATCGCCTTCCAGTCCTCGCGCGACAGCCGGATCATTTCGAGCAATTCCCGGCGGGCTGCCTTGCGGCGCTCCGGTTCGACCACCGGCCAGTTGATCATGTGCACCATCGAGATGAAATCGGCGATGCGCCATTCCGAGGCGAACATGCTCGAGCCCACCTCGCTGGGCGGCGGCACGAGAATATCCTGCAAGGGCAGCTTGGCGCGCGGGAACAGCATGTGGAAGGAGCCGTCGAAAGTGGTTCTGAAATCATGCGCCAGCCAGAAATCGGCCTGCGCCATCAGGAATTCGGCATAGCCCTGCAGCCAATAGCCGTCGGCGCGGTCGAAGCGGAAGGTCAGCGCCGGTGCGGTATCGCCCTGCGAAAGGCCACCGTGCGACAGCGCGGCCATGATGGCCGCCATGCTTTCGTCCGGCGCGATCGTGCCGTCCTCGTTGAGGTCGATGCCGACATGGGTGAGGTCGATGACCATGCCGATATCGGCATCGGCCGGCACCGAGCCCAGGGTCGCGGCGGATTTTGCCAACCTGTCGCGGAAGGCCGCCAATATGGCGCGGAACTCTTCGTAGGTCAGCGGCTCGGGATTGGGATTGGAGGGCACCGGCAGCTGCATCAGCGGCAGCATGAAGGATTGCGGGCTTTCGAAGCCGTGGCGGTGCAGGCCGCTGGCGAGCAGTTCAAGTGCGGTGAAGAACTCACCGGCGCCGGCGGCATAGGCCGATGCCGGATCTTTCGGTGCGGCCGCCTCCAGCGTCGACAGGGCGCTGTCGCGCGCGGCCACGGTCTTAGCCTCGAAAAGCGCGGTTGCCCCTTCGGGCACGGCGGCGTGCGCCGAAGACAGCGGCACAAGCAGAATGAATGCGGATGCCATCAGGCTTGCTATTCGTGTCATCTTTCCCTCCCAAGCATTTGCCGCCGACGACCATACACAGATTTGCGGCTATTTGCGGTGTCGCGCCCGTCAGTGCCGATGTGCTGTCCACATCGTTGATTGACGACGGCTTCAACCCGCCCACGGGACAGTCTAAACAAGGCAAACGATTGGGCATTGCGTGTCGAACTATCCGCTTTCCTACAAACTGTCCTGGCTGCCGCGTTTCCTTAAGCCGTCGCTTGGCGGCGACGGCAATGGGTTTGCGCCGATGGCGGGGATGTTGATGGAGCCGCCGCCAAGGCGGACGGTGCGGCTTGCCTTCATCGGCGACATCTCGGCCGTGGCCAACGGCAGCACGCCGGATTTCGATCCGGCGATCAAGGCGCTGCTTGGCACCGCCGATCTGGTGATCGGCAATTGCGAAAGCCCTGTCGTGGACAGGCCGAGCGCGGTGCTGGGCACAAGGCTCGGCACGCACCATGCGATGAGCGAGCGGTTTCTGGCCGAGGCGCTCGCCGCGGCCGGTCTTGCGCGCGAAAAGCTGGTGCTGTCGCTGGCCAACAACCATGCGCTCGACCAGGGCGTCGCCGGTTTCGACGAGACGGTGGCGGCGCTGAAGCGGCTCGGTATCCGCAGCATAGGCCTTGCCGCCGATGGCCCGGTGCAGGCGGTCAAAGTCGGGCTGCTGAATGTCGGCTTCGCGGCCTTCACGCTGTGGCGCAATGCAGATGAGAGCCTGTTTGCAGGGCGTGTGTCGATGGGCAGTGATCCGGCCGGCTGGCCGCGCGGGTTCGATCTTCTTTGCGCCGTGCCGCATTGGGACTGGGAGTTCCGGCACTTTCCGCGCGCCGGGACTCGTGCATTGGCCAGGCGCCTTGCCGGGCAGGGCGTCGGCCTGATCGCCGGCCATCACGCGCATGTGGTGCAGCCGGTGGAGCTGATCGGCGAGACCGTCGTCGCCTATGGGCTCGGCGATTTCCTCGGCACCGCCCTGGCGCGACAGCCATGGCCGGGGCGCATTGGTGGGATTTTCGTTGTGGATGTCAGTGCGGATGTCGAGACGCGCGGTGCGATTGCGGCCTACCGGATGCATCCGTTCGTGCGGCTGCGGGGCAGGGGCCATGAGCAGCTCGTGCCGGTGGAGGGGTTGGAGGGCGCGATGAGGGAAAGGGTCGAGAGGCGGTTGGGCGCGATCTTTCCTTCTCCCCTTGTGGGATAAGGTGGATCGGCGCGTTAGCGCCGAGACGGTCGAGGGGTGGGTGACGAAGCGCCGTCGGCGTCAAGCTGGAACACCCCTCATCCGACCGAGCTTCGCTCGGCCACCTTCTCCCACAAGGGGAGAAGGGATCACCGCTTCATCCGTCTGGCGCCGCTCCTGCAAAACCAGCTATCATGATCGTAGTCAGGCTTGCGGGGGGTGGTGGTGGAAGCAGCGGATTTCATGCCTGATGAGACTGTCATCGCCGGCATCCGGAAGAACATCGAGGCCTATGAGGCGGCGCGGGCCTCGGCGGTGCGGCAGGTGCGCTGGCGAGTGCCGCTGTTCGTCGGGCTGGTGCTGGTGGCCGTGGCGGCGATCGCCTGGCTGTTCAACAAGGTTGCCGACCCCAACGAGCAATGGTTCTCGACGCCGCATGTGTTCCTCTATTGCATCGGCTTTGCCGCTTCGATCCTGCTGTATTTCCAGGCCATGAAGCCGGCGACGCGGCTGCAGCAATCGTTCCGCGACACGCTGCTGCCGATCATCTTCGGCTTCATCCGCGACATCCGTTACCAGCATGGCGGCAGGCCGAACTCGTTCGACCGGCTGCCGCGCGAGGCGGTCGGGCCCTTCAACCGGCAAGCCTTCGACGATGTCGTGTCCGGCCGCTACGAAGGGTTTCCGTTCGAGCTCTACGAGGCCGAATTGCGCGAAGGTACCGGCAAGGGCTCATCGATGGCGTTCAAGGGCGTCATCGTCGCTTTCGAGGCCGTCGAGCCGTTCCCGGGGATCCTGGTGGCGACGCGGCGGACCAATGCGGTCGTCGGCTTTTTCCGCGGCCTGTTCGGCTCCAAGCTGCAGGAGCTGTCATCGGGCGATCCATTGCTCGACGCGGCCTACGAATTCCGCACCGACAATGTCGAGGCGGCGCGGCCGCTGGTGACCGGCCGGCTGGCGCAGGCGCTGAAATGGCTCGGCGAAACCTGGCCGGACGATCCGGCCCGCGTCGCCCTCAACGGCGGCGATGGGTTCCTGCTGTTGCCGCAGGCAAAGAATTTCTTCGAGCTGCCGGAGATTTCGGCGCCGCTCGACTACACCAGGCATGTCGCGCCGATGATCTCCGACATGGGCGCCATGCTGGCGACGGCCGCATTGGTGCGCAAGATCGGCGCGAAGGACGAGATGGGTTGATCGCCGTCAGCAGTCGAAGCCATATTGTTCGCGCATGGCGTCTGCTTCTTCTTTGGACATTTTCTTGAACATCACGCAGACGGTGAAGCTGCCAACTTGACGTCCACCGCTTCTGTATCCCAGTCGGAAATGTCGTCCCTGGTGAATTCTATGGCCTGGCCGAGGACGACATTGTGCACCCCCTCCGGCTGGTTTGCCAGGATGCCGACAAATCCGGCCCCGATGCGGCTGAACGGGATGACCCAGAAATGTTCGGTGACGTGTCCATCCCGCACCTTAACCTTCAGTTTGAACGTGTCTGTCCCAGGGGGAGGAGCCTCGGACAAGGCGAGGAATTCATCCAGTCTGCTGCGCGCCTTCGCGGTAGCCAGAGCCATATCGGGATCGTCGGGAGTAACGATGACCGTTTTGTCGCCCGGATCCACGCCTTGTGCGCCGGCCAAGCCCGGCGCAAACGCCAGCATCAGGGATATCATGGTCCGGACTGCAAGTTTCATCGGTGTCCCCCGTCGCGTCGGTTGAAATCATCGCGCATTCATTTCGGATTTGCAACCAAAGCGCGAGTTTCATCCGCCTCGTTGAGATCGCGGTTGCGCTGATCCATGCAACAAAACTTGTATCAATCGAAGATCGGCAGGCTGTTGCGTGATGCAATCCGGGGCGGATTATGGCGGCTGCGTGATGGCCGCGAGGCGCCCCCCGCAATGGCCTAAACGATTCTTTTCATGGACGAACGGCGCGCGTCGAAGCAAACGATACGGCTGGAAACTGCGTCAGCCGCAAGCAATGTGTCAGAATTAAGCCTATGATTTCCTTTGCGAAAAGTCACTCAACGTGATTTGCGGCCAGCAGGCTTTCAGGTCCAGTGTCGGCTCGTTCGGTGCTGTCGTTGCGCAAGGCGGCAGCCCGGAAAAGTGAAACAGCACGGAGTGCTATCGATGAAGAAGACCCTCGCAACCACCGCCGCTCTGCTCGCCTTCCTCGGTACGGCCTATGCCGCGTCCGTTCAGGGCACCATCCAGGCGGTCGATCCGACGACCAAGTCGATTACACTCGACGACGGCAAGATCTATCAGCTGTCGCCGGAAGCGAAGATCGGCAAACTCAAGGTCGGCGCCAAGGTGGCGGTAACCGTCGATGACAAGACCGGCATGGTGACGTCGATCAAGAAGGCTTCGTAGCCGCGAGCGTCATGCGTCGGCAGACCTGCTGACCGTACTTTTCAGACCCTGCCCCAATGTTGGCCGGTTCCTTCGGGGATCGGCCATTTTCATGCTCCTGTTCACTCATGCCAGGCCACTGAGGTGGCGGAACGCTGCCCCGGTAGCGGCCCCTATGGTTTTCGCCGAAGAGCCGCGCTATCCCTTGGCCAACGGGGGATCTGCATGGCTGACGAACAGAAGGGGTTTCGCCTATCGCGCCGGCTGGTGCTCGGTGCGGCTGTCGTCGGCGGCGCGGTGCTGTGGGGCGGAACCACAATGGCGCGGCTGGCGCGCGGGCCTTCAGGGCCGAAGAATGCCGGACGCATCGCCGACATCGATGGCATTGCCCTGCCGCTGAAACCGATTGCCAGTCCGCCAGCCTTTGAGCCTTCGCTACCCTGGTCGGCCAAGGGCGGCGACATGAACGATGCCAGCGGCCTGTCGCGGACGCCGGTCTATGGCGTGGTCGAGGTCAGCGAGGAGGACCATATCGCCAGGGCGTTGGCCTTCGCCCGCGCCAACGGGTTGAAAGTGTCGCTGGCCGCCATCCGCCATTCGATGGGCGGCCATGCCTTCGACGACAATGCGCTGGTGCTCGACCTCAAGAAATTCAACAAGGTCAGCGTCGACGCGGCGGCCAGGACCATGACGCTGCAGCCGGGCGCGCGCTGGCACGACATCCAGAACATGCTGCATCCGCGCTTCGCGGTGAAGGCGATGCAGTCGACCGACATTTTTTCGGTCGGCGGCTCGCTGTCGGTCAACGCGCATGGCATGGACCATCAGGCCGGTTCGGTTGCCGGCTCGATCCGCTCGATGCGGGTGATGCTGGCCGATGGGTCGGTGACCACCTGCTCTGCCACGCAGAACAGCGACCTGTTCCGCCATGTCGTCGGCGGCTACGGCCTGTTCGGCGTGGTGGTGGAGGCAACGCTCGATATCGTCGACAACGCCGTCTACCGCACCTCACGCGAAATCATCAAATCGGACGATTTCCCAAAGTTCTTCGCCGAGGTGCTGGAGCCGAACAAGGATATCGGCCTGTTCTACGGCCATCTGTCGACGGCGCCGGGCAATTTCCTCGAGGACATGATCGTCTATCGCTACGACAAGGTGGCCGAAGAGCCGCCGGCCGACCAGCCCGATATCGGCGAGCCGGGCTCGGTCGGACTGAAGCGGGTGATCATCAACCTGGCGAAATGGGGCAGCCTGTTCCAGGAGCTGAGGTGGTTCACCGAGAAGACGCTGGAGCCGAAATTCGAGAGCTGCACGGTGGCGCGCACGGCAGCCATGGCGCAAGGCGAGGCGTGCCTCGTCACCCGCAACAACCCGATGCATGATTCGGTGCCGTATCTGTTCAACGATCTGACCGACGAAACCGACATACTGCACGAATATTTTATTCCACGGGCTGCGTATAATCCGTTCATCACCGAAGCGCGCGAGATCCTGCGCCATCAGTCCCTGCCGGTGCTCAACGCCTCGGTGCGCATCGTCCACAAGGAGGATGTGGCGCTGACCTACGCGCCGGAGCCGGCCTATTCGCTGGTGCTCTACATCAACCAGCCGACCGATGCCGACGGCAATGCCAAGATGCGAGCGCTGACGCGGGCGCTGATCGACGTGACGATCAAGCATGGCGGGCGCTTCTTCCTGCCCTACCAACTGCATTACACGGCCAAGGAATTGCAGGCCTGCTATCCCGAGCTGCCGGCCTTCCTGGCGGCGAAACGGCACTATGACCCTACGGAACTGTTTTCCTCGACCTTCTACCGTGGCATCAAGGCGCTGAGCGGGGTTGCATAAGCAGGAGAACAATCGATGCGCATGGTATCAGCGGCAGCCCTCACTCTCATCGCGCTGTGCGCTGGACCGGCCGGAGCCGAGGACCTCAAGGCGTTCAAGCTGACCATCGACGGCGTGGCGGTCGATATCGACCCCGGCGAGAGCAGGACCATCACGCTGCCCGGCGGCAAGCAGAGCAAGGTGACGCTCGAGCGCAACGACTTCGCCACCTTTTCCGGCGACAGTTTCTCCTTCGTCCATCCGAGCGGCATTTCAGTGACCAAGTCCGATCTCGGCGAGAACATCACGCAATATCTGATGGCTTCGGCGCTTGGCACGATCGTCGTCGTGCAGGAATATGGCAAGATGAACCCGGTGTCGCTCAACCAACTGATGCTGCAGGAGATGACCAGGGAATCGGTGCAGGCCGGCGCGACGCTGACGCAGCAGCCGACGACGCGCAAGCTCGCCGACGGCAAGGAGTTGACCGGCATCCGCGCCGAGGTGAAGACGCGCACCGACACCGCGTATTTCGAGATCGTCGGCTACGGCCTCGCCGATCAGGGGCTGTTGTTCGTCACGCGCGTCGGCAGCGAGGACCTGGCCACCGAACAGCCGCTGATCGACAAATTCTGGGAGAGCCTGAAGGTCAAGATGTAAATCTTTCCCTTATGCATGTCGTTGTCGCAAAACCGCTGCGCACTTTTGGGCGACATGCATTGACTACAGCCCCGTCGGCACCAGGCCGGCCAGCCAGTTCACGGAGCGTTTTGCGGCATCAGCCGTCGCGGAAGCCGCACGGCCAAGATCGGTCTTGACCACGGCATAGCCGTTCTTCGTGCGATAGAGCACGCCGGTTCCGCCATCGACCATCTGTTCGTAGGCGACGGGCCGGGCAGCGTCCGCGTCGACGGTCGTCGTCGGCGAGCCGACGGGCACGCTCGGCCGATGGCTCAGTTCCGGCGGCAGCGGGCTTTCCGTCCGCACGACCCTGCTGGCGGGCTTGAGTTCGGGGCGCGATGCGGTGGCGGCCAGTTGCGAGGAGGATGATGAACCCTTGGTGCGGCAGATGCCGGACACCAGCGGATAGTCGAAATTGCGCTGGTGCAGGATCTGGCTCTTCATCGCGGCTTCGCATTCGGCGATGGTCGACCACTTGGCCGGCGTCTCGCCGATATATTCGCACAGTTTGGCGTCGCAGTCGCAGCCGACAATGGTCATGGCGACAAGGGCGGTCTTGATCACGGTCTTGTCCCTTCGAGATGCCCCCCGGCAGCCATTCAGGTGCATGTCGCCCGTCAGGCAACATGCACCGTTCCATCGCGCGCGAACAAGGCGGGATTTGGCCACGATTGTGAAATGAGCATGGCGGCAGTCTGATCCTTGCCGGGCGTGGCCGAAAGGCCTCAATAATCGTAGACGTGTTCAAGCTTGGCGCCTGCTTTCATCAGCGACGGCAGCACCAGATGCAGCTTGCGCACGGCCACGACCATGCCGGTGCGGCGCGTCGAGGGATCGGCCGGCAGCGGATAGCTGAACAGGATGCGCATGCCTTCGGGAACAGCGATCGAGTCGGTCGACAGCATGGTGATCATGATCTCGTCATTGCCGCCGATCTCGACGAAGGACACACCCTTGTCGATCAGCCGCGGGATCATGTCGGTGAAGACCTGATAGCGCCTGGTGGCGAAGACGGTGCCATCGGCACCGTAGTCGCGCTCCAGCAATGTGTCCGGCTCGTTGCGGGTGGCTTCGCCGACCGGGCCCTTGGCCCAGACATGGACATCGAGGAAGGCCGGATCGGAGGTCGCGGCAAGTGCCTTTTTGATCAGGTCGGCATAGCCCTGCTTGATGGTGTCGGCGAGGCCGAAGGCAAGCTTGCGTTCGCTGGTGCGGACGGAGCTGTCGCCTGGCGCCGGCTGCACGGCAAACAGGCCGGCGCGCTTTTCGGCATAGGCGAACTGGTACCACGGCACCTGGTCGAGGAAGGCGGCGTAGTCCGCCGCCACCTTGGCCTGGTAGATGTCGGCGGCGGTGCGCTTGGCCGATGTCGCCTCGGTGACGCGGCCGACCGTGTTCTCATAGGCCCATTGCAATATATGCTCAATTGAGTGGCTGGTGCCGATGATGACCAGCATCTGGTGGTTGGCATAGTTGAACTTGTAGGGGGAACTGGCGCGGATCACCGTCACATAATCCTGCCAGAAGCGGCCGACATAGGACCAGTAGGGAAAGCCGCTCGGCGGGTCCTTGGCGACGAAGCCGGCATATTCGCGCGCGGCGTAGACGATCGCCCATTCGGGGTAGGTGAGGAAGGTCGACTCCTCCGGCCGTTGGTAGCCGGGAATTTCGGCGCGGACCTTGTCGGCCAGCGCCTTGGGCGGCGCGCCATCGGCAATGCCGGGCAGCGGCGTCTTGTCGAGCGCCGGGGTGGTGAGGAAGCCATAGCTCAGCCCGACGACCGGGATGAGGATGATGATGACGATCAGCCAAAGGATCGTCTTGATGATGCGCTTCAGCCAGCGGAACAGCAACATGGCCGGTCAGGCCGTGGCGAAGTGGTCGTGTATGCGCTTCGACAGCCAGAAGCCGACATAGACGGCGAAGCCGCCAATGACGATGTGCGGCAGGTTGGCGAAGAAGCGGGCGGGGAACTCGATGTCGTTGAGGGAGCGGAAACCGTTGATGAAGATGCCGGCTTCGAGGCAGCCGGAGCCGGTGATCAGCCCGAGCACGCCGTCGAACAGATAGACCGAGCCGAACAGCTTGAAATAGAACACCGCCTGGCGGTGCGAGATGAAGGCGGCGGCCAGCGCCCAGACGCCGGAGAAGGCGTGCAGCAGGTCGTCGTACCATTGCAATGAGAACAAGCCGAACAGATTGCCGTTGGCATCGTTGAACGCCGGTATGTAGCCGATGGCGACGACGGCGAAGAACAGGAAAGCATAGGCAACGGCCAGCTTCTGGATCAGCGTCATGAAGTATCCCCCTTCAATTGACGTCGAACGTTAGCTGATTTTGCCGCCGGTTGCAGCCCCAAGCGGAAACACCGTAAAAATTGTGCGGGATGGAAAAACGACAGTCGGCGCTGGGATTTCTCCCAGCGCCTCCCTGTCAGATCAGGACACGGTCGCGGCAGCAACTTCCGTAAAGTCGTCGCGCCATGCCGGCCTTGATTTTGACGGTCCTGCCAGCCACCACCCGAAGGCGGCGTCCGTTCCAGACCACGCTGGTCTTGGCCCTTGCGGGCTTTGCCCTGCGTGCCATCGAAGGTTTTTGCCGTCCTTCATGGCAGCATCGGTCCGCCGTCGGCGTTGGCACGCTTTCCGCGGCCCCGTAGGTCTCGGCTACCGTCCCTCGAAACAGGCAAGCCTGCTCTCGCTCCGGGCCGTACGGGCCTCAGGAAATCAGCCTTTCACTTCCGCCTTTCGGCTTGGCGATCGGTAGCCGCCTGAGATGGGTTCAACGTACGCCGGGTAAGTGTCCCGGGGAATGGCCCTGGGCCTGTGGATAGCGGGATTATCGGGGACCGTTTGGCGAGAGCTCGGGAACTTCGGTGCCCACTGCCTTAGACAGCCTGCCCCTCTTTTCGTCGTCGCAATCGACAGCGCCCCTTGCTCCGCCGGCGGGCGCGGGCTTCAATGCCGGCAAACGATCGGGCATGGATGTCCGGCGCCGGGGAGGGTGCGTCTTGAAAGTCGGGGTGGTTCTAAATCCGATAGCCGGTGGCGGCCGGCTGAAACGGCATTGGCCTGAAGTCTCCGCCTCGCTGAAAGAGCACTTTGGCGATTTCGAGCTGCGCGAGACGCAGGCCGAGGGCGACGCCGAACGGTTGGCCATCGACCTCGCCGCCACCGGCTTCGACCTGGTTATCGCCGCCGGTGGCGACGGCACCGCCAGCGAAGTGGCCGACGGGCTGCTGCAGGCATTCGAGGAGAGCGGCAAGACGACCGAGCTTGGCCTGCTGCCATGCGGCACCGGCATCGATTTCGCGCGCGGGCTTGGCCTGCCGAAGGCGGTGGACGCGACCTTGAAGCGGATCGCCGGGGCAGAGGGCCGCAAGGTCGATGCCGGCCGCATCTGCTACATCGATGACCATGGCGCGCTCGCCAGCCGCCATTTCATCAACATCGCCAGCCTCGGCCTGTCAGGCGCCACCGACCGCGCCGTCAATGCCGACAAGCGCAAGGGGAAGACGTCGGCCAAGGCGCTGTTCCTGTGGCGCACCGTGGTCGAGTTCATCCGCTACCGCTTCCAGCGTGTGCGGATCACCGTCGACGACGGCGCGCCGGTCGAGGCGCGCATGGCGCTGGTGGCGGTGGCCAACGGCAAATTCTTCGGCGGCGGCATGATGATCGCGCCGGACGCCGAGCTGACCGACGGGCAATTCGATATCGTCATCCTGCGCGCGGCTGGCAAGCTGAAGCTGATCTGGGACATCCGCCTGCTCTATGGCGGTCGGCACCGCAACCATCCGGCGATCACCATCCTGCGCGGCAAGAAAGTGGTTGTCGAACCGCTCGACGATGTGGAAAAGAATGGCGCGCTGGTCGACATAGACGGCGAGTCGCCCGGACGCATACCGGCGACCTTCGAGATCCTGCCTGGCGCGCTGACGCTCAGATATTGAATCAAAGCGTTGCCAGATTGATTCAGGTCTTTTCGAAACTGAATCCGGCTATCGATTCAAGCAGATGAAATTGCTTGGTTTTCCGGTCTCCGGTCAGATTCCCAGTTTGGCTGGAAAACCAGGCGCGCGCAGGTCGGTGCCGACGGCATCCTCCAGCAATTTGACGATCCGGGTCGACCAGGCGCTGCCGCCATAGGCCGCCTTACCCTGTTCGAAAATCGCGTTGACGCGGGATGCCAGCTCAAGCGGCACGCCGAAATCCTTGCCCATGCCCAACGCAAAGCCGAGGTCCTTCAGTGCCAGGTCCATGGTGAAGCCGATGTCGTAGGAGCCGTTGAGGACGAGCTGGCTTTCGGTCTCGTGGACGAAGCTGTTGCCGGAGGAGGCAACGATGGCGTGGTAGGATTGGGCGAGGTCGAGGCCACCCCGCTTGGCCAGCATCAACGCCTCGCCGGCGGCGACGAGATGGATGAAGGCCAGCATGTTGGTGATCACCTTGATCACCGCGGCCGAGCCGATCGGCCCCACCAGGAAGGAACGCGCGCACATCGCTTCGATGGCCGTGCGATGGCGTTCGTAAAGCGCGGCATCGCCGCCGACCAGGGCGGTGATTTTTCCGACCGCCGCCAGATGCACGCCGCCGGTGACCGGGCATTCCAAGGTGTCGACGCCCTTGGCCGAGGCGAGGGCGGCGAGGCGCACGATCTCGTCGCGGCCATTGGTCGACATCTCGATCCAGGTGCCGCCCGGGGCCAGGCCTTCGAGCAAGCCGCGGGGACCGGCAAGCACCGCTTCGCTAACCTTCGGCGAGGGCAGGCAGGTTATGGCATTGCCGGCCCGCGCCGCCGCCTCGGCAGGGCTGTCGGCAGTGGTGGCGCCGAGCGCCACCAGACGCTCGCCGGCAGCCGGGTCGCGGTCGAAGACGGTGACGGCAAAGCCGTTGCGGATCAGGCTGGCGGCAAGGTTGCCGCCGAGATGGCCGAGGCCGATGAAGGCGTAACTCTCGCTCACGGCATCAACGGGCTCTGCATCATCTGCAGATGCAGATCCTTGCCGGTGTAGGGGTGGGCATCGCAGACCGCCTCGTCGAGCTCGACCCCCAACCCCGGTTCCTTCGAGGGGATGACGTTGCCGTCCTGCCACTCGATCTTCTTCTTCAGAAGCGTGGCGTGGAAGCCGTCCCACTGCTTCAGCGATTCCAAGATGAGGAAGTTGGGCAACGTCACCGCCAGCTGGATGTTGGCAGCGCCGACGATCGGCCCGCAATAGCAGTGCGGCGCGACCTGGATGTGGTAAGCCTCGGCCATCGCCGCGATCTTCTTGGTTTCGAGGATGCCGCCGGAGCGGCCGAGATCCGGCTGCAATATGGTTGCGGCGCGGTTTTCGATGACGCGGGCGAATTCGAATTTGGTCGTCAGCCGCTCGCCGGTGGCGATCGGGATCGAGGTGCCCCGGGCGACCTGCGCCATCACTTCGGGCATGTCGGGCGGCACCGGCTCCTCGAACCACAAGGGATCGTAGGGCTCGATGGCGCGTGCCATGCGCAGCGCCCCTGACGCGGTGAACTGGCCGTGCGTGCCGAAGAGGATGTCGGCGCGGTTGCCCACCGCCTCGCGGATTGCCTTGATCATGCGGGTGGAGACGTCGATGTCGATGAGGCGCGGCTGATGGCCGTCGAAGGCGGTATAGGGGCCGGCCGGGTCGAGCTTGACGGCATTGAAACCCTGCTCGACATATTCGAGCGCGCAAGCCGCCGCCATTTCGGGGTCGTTGTAGACGTTCCGGCCGTCCGGCGCATCCTCGGAATGGACGCTGCCGGTGTGCGGATAGAGGTAGGTGTAGGAGCGCAGCGTCTCATGTACCTGGCCTCCGAGCAATTTGTAGACCGGCTTGTTCGCCTCCTTGCCGATAATGTCCCAGCAGGCCATTTCGAGCGCCGAGAAACAGCCCATGCCGGAGACGTCAGGGCGCTGGGTGAAGCCGGAGGAATAGGCGCGGCGGAAGAAGTTCTCGATGTCGTGCGGATCGCGGCCGACGAGATAGCGCTCGGCCATGTCCTCGACCATTTTCGCCGTGACATGGGCGGAGAAGGTGGCGTTGTAGGCTTCGCCATAACCGACCACGCCGCCATCGGTGGTCAGCTTGACGAAGATGAAATACTTGCCGCCGATGCCGGGCGGCGGGTTGCCGACAACCCAGGTCTTGACGTCGGTGATCTTCATTTTTGGTCCTCCAGAACCAGTTCGGCGCCCTTCCACCCGGTCATGACCGAGGCGGCATTGGTGTTGCCGGTGATGTTGTCGGGAAAGATCGAGGCGTCGATGACGCGCAAGCCTTCGAGGCCGTGCACCTTGAGGCGCGGATCGACGACGGCGCGCGCGGGATCGGGACCCATGCGGCAGGTCGAGACCGGGTGATAGACGGTGCCGGAGCGTTTCCTGAAATCGGTGATCAGGTCGGCGTCCGACTGGATCGACGGGCCGGGCAGGACTTCCTCCTGGATGATTTCGGCCATGGCCGGCATCGAGGCGATCTTGCGCACGAACTTCACCGCCGCCAGCATCTCCTCGACATCGGCATTGGTCGAATAGGCATTGGCGGTGATCTTTGGATAGTCCAGCGGATTGCTGGAGCGGATCATGATCGCGCCCCGGCTCGACGGGCGGCAATTGGACAGGCCGATGGAGAAGCCCGGCCATGGATCCGGCGTCAGGATCGGCCGCTCACCGCTCTTCGGGATGACGGTCGAGAAGGCCTGGAAATAGAGCTGCATGTTGGGGCGCGAGAACGCCGGGTCGGTGCGGAAGAAACCGCCGCCATGGTTCATCGACAGCGACAGCGGTCCCGAGCGCGTCAGTATGTACTGCATGCCGACCAGCAGCTTGCCCCACCAGGGACGCAGGATCTGGTTGAGCGTCGGCACCTTGCCCTTGAACGTGTAGTTGATGCCGACATGGTCCTGCAGATTGGCGCCGACATTCTCGTTGGCGTGGACGATCGGGATGCCCAGCCCATTTAGCAAAGCCGCAGGGCCGATGCCGGAGAGTTGCATGAGTTGCGGCGAGTTGATCGAGCCGGCGGACAGGATCACTTCACGGCCGGCGCGCGCCGTCTTCGGCTGACCGTTCTGCAGATAGTCGATGCCGATTGCGCGCTTGCCTTCGAACAGGATGCGCGTGGCCAAAGCGTTGGTCTCGACGCGGACATTGCCGCGCTTCATCGCGGGGCGCAGGAAGGCGCGCGCCGCGGACATACGGCGGCCGTTCTTGGTCGAGATCTGGTAGGTGCCGACGCCTTCCTGGGCGGCACCGTTGAAATCGGGATTGAGCGGCAGGCCGGCCTGCTGGCCGGCGGCGAGATAGCGCTTTGTCAGCGGGTGGACGGCGTTGGCCGTGTCGCTGATGTGCAGGGGACCACCGGTGCCGCGCCATCTGTCGGCGCCGGCCTCATTGTCCTCGAGCGCCTTGAAGATCGGCAACAGTTCGTCATAGCCCCAGCCGGGATTGCCGGCGGCGCGCCAGTCGTCGAAATCCTCGCGCGCGCCCCGGATCCAGACCATGGCGTTGATCGAGCTCGATCCGCCGAGCAGCTTGCCGCGCGGCCAGTGGTCGACATTGCCGCCGAGACCGGGATCGGCTTCGGTCTTGTAGTTCCAGTTGACCGCGGGATCGAAGAAGGTCTTGCCGTAGCCGAGCGGCATCTGCACGTAGAAGCGCCGGTCGGTGCCGCCGGCCTCCAGCACCAGCACGGAAAAACGCCCCGAGGCGGACAGTCTGTCGGCGAGCACCGAGCCGGCCGAGCCGGAGCCGACGATGATGAAGTCAAAAGTCTGCATGATTGAAACGGGCGGCTCCGGAAATCTGGCCGCAGCCTAGACGCGACGGCTTCGCCGCGTCGCCGCGCCTTCCGGCATCGGTTGTGAAAAAAGCGACCGCGATGTCAGGTCGAGTTGCAGGGAATACCGACAATCGCGCTTGATAAGCATGGGGTCGACAGCTTATGCGAGGGCATCAGCCAAATCTGCGGAAGGCAGGACATCATATGCGGACCCTGTCGGATGCGTTCATTCCCGAGTTGCCGGGTTACTACAAGGGCAAGGTTCGCGAAAACTACGATCTGGCGGACGGGCGGCGCATCATCATCGCCACCGACCGTCTCAGCGCCTTCGACATCATCCTGACCTCGATCCCGTTCAAGGGCGAGATCCTGACCCAGACGGCGCGCTACTGGTTCGAGGAAACCGCCGATATCTGTCCGAACCATGTTCTCGAATATCCCGACCCCAATGTCGTCGTCGGCACGAGGCTCGACATCCTGCCGGTCGAGATCGTCGTGCGCGGCTATCTCGCCGGCACCACCAGCACCTCGATCCTGACCCGTTACCGTCGCGGCGAACGGGAGATGTACGGGATGCGCCTGCCGGACGGCCTGCGCGACAATGAGAAGCTGGCCGAGCCTGTCATCACGCCGACGAGCAAGGCGGCGGATGGCGGCCATGACGAGCCGCTGTCGAGGGCGGAGATCCTCGGACAGGGACTGCTCACGCGGGCACAATGGGACACCGTCTCGGATTACGCCTTGAAGCTGTTCGCCCGCGGCCAGGCGCGCGCCGCCGAGCGCGGCCTGATCCTTGCCGACACGAAATACGAATTCGGCACCGACAAGAACGGCACGATCATCCTGGCCGACGAAATCCATACACCCGACAGCAGCCGGTACTGGATCGCGGCGAGCTATGAACAGGCGCTTACAAGCGGCACGCGGCCGGACAGCTTCGACAAGGATTTCATCCGCTCCTGGGTGGCGGCGCGCTGCGATCCCTACAAGGACCCGATCCCCAGGATTCCCGACGAGATCGTCGAACAGGCTTCGCGCATCTATGCCCAGGCCTACGAGGCGATCACCGGCAAGGCATTCGTTCCCGACCTTTCCGGGGATACGGTTCTCGAGCGCATCCGTTCGAACCTGGCGCGCTTCTTCTAGCAGCCTGGCGAAGCTTTGCCCGGGGCGCGTTGACGCGTCCGCGCCATGACGCTACGGGATCGAGGGCAGTCGATCTCAAGCCATCGGCCTAGGGGGATTTCTCGCATGGTGCACTACGCGGACGGACGGCCGATCGGAGACCTCACGTTGCGCACGCTGGCCATGCCTTCGGACGCCAATGCGGCCGGCGACATCTTTGGCGGCTGGGTGATGGCGCAGATGGACCTTGCCTGCGGCATCCGCGCCGCCGAGCGCGCCAGGGGCCGCGTGGTGACGGCGGCGGTCAAGGAGATGTCCTTCGCCAAGCCGATGAAGATCGGCGACACGCTGTGCATCTACACCCATGTCGAACGCGTCGGCCGCACCTCGATGACGCTCAAGGTCGAAGCCTGGGCGCAGCGCTATCTCTCCGATTTGATGGAAAAGGTCACCCACGCCGATTTCGTCATGGTGGCTTTGGACGGCGAGGGCAAGCCGAAGGCCGTTCCGGCCGAGGGTTGACCAGCCCGTTCTCGCGCCCCGTTTTCCCAGCGCAGGGCAATTGTAACATCGTCCGTGCGGGCGATGCGTTTGCCGACATCCATTGGTTGCCTTGACGCCCGACTGTGCCGGCGTTGGGGGAGAGACAATGCGTCAACACATACTGAACAGCTGGCTCGTGGCAGCGCTTGTCGCCTTGGTCTGCCTGCTCGGCGTAACCGCCTATGCCGAAGTCAAAAACGACCTTCGGCCCATCGCCTGCACGCATGGCGACAAGGGTGACCGCAAGCCTGCCGCGACATGCGCGCCCTGAGCACGGCGCCTGGCGATGGCCTGGCGCCGAGAAGTTGAATGGTCCGCCTATGGTCCGCGATTGTCGTCGTCAAAGTAGCATGTGTGCCGGTCTGCCACCGGCGCCATAGGACAAAGTTGCGAGCCCGTGTCTAGAGAACCACGACTTCCCCGCTGCCAGGCAATTTCACCTGATGCGAAGCTCCGGATCCGTTGCCGCGCAAGGGTTTCAGCCATGCACGCCGTCGAATTTTTCGCGTGCCTCCCGCACACGCTGCGTGTTCCTGCGCGCCCATTCGCCAAGCGCGCTGACCGGGATCAGCAATTCATGGCCGAGTTCGGTCAGCTCGTAGTCGACGCGCGGCGGTATGGTCGGGAATACGGTGCGGGTGACGAAGCCGTCGCGCTCCAGTCCGCGCAAGGTGGTGGTCAGCATCTTCTGCGAGATGCCGCCGACAGCGGTGCGCAACTCGTTGAAACGCAACGGTCCTTGGCCGAGCTTGCCGACCACCAGAACGGTCCATTTGTCGCCGACGCGCTGCAGGATTTCCGAAACGGCGCGGCAATCTTCGGTGTTAAGCGGGTTCCTCAGTAACAAAAAGGTGCCTCCTTGCGCATCGAGTTGACAGTATCTCATATAGCGCCGGTATCCAAATGATACCAGCTTATTACTGGAATGGAGAGCCCCCCATGTCAAAGCCGAAAATCGCCATCATCGTCGGTTCGACGCGCGCCGCGCGCTTCGCCGATGTGCCCACTCAATGGATCGCCAAGATCGCCAAGTCGCATGCCGATATCGATGTCGAGGTCGTCGACCTCAGGGACTTCCCGCTGCCCTTCTTCGACGAAGTCGCCTCTTCCGCCTGGGTGCCGTCGACCAACGAGGTGGCGCAGCGCTGGCAGAAGAAGGTCGCCGAATTTGACGGCTTCATCTTCACCGCCGCCGAATACAATCACGGCCCGACGGCCGTGCTGAAGAACGCCATCGACTACGCCGCCAACGAATGGAACAAGAAGCCGGCCGGCTTCCTCGGCTATGGCAGCGTCGGCGGCGCCCGCGCCGTCGAGCAGCTCCGTCTCCATGCCGTCGAACTGCAGATGGCGCCGGTCAAGTCGGCCGTTCATATCGCCTGGGGCGACTTCCTCGCCGTGCGCCAGGGCGAGAAGAAGCTCGAAGACCTCGAGCATCTGAACCAGGCGGCCACCGCGCTGGTCAACGACGTCGCCTGGTGGGCAAAGGCGCTGAAGAAGGCGCGCGATGCCGACGTGGTCGACGAGGAAATCAAGGCGGCCTGACCGCCGGTCGAATTATCCTCCCAAGGGATATGGGGCGGCGCTTGCGCCGCCCTTTTCATATGGATCGCATGTCAGAGGTGATCAATTTGCATGACATGCGGCGCTGCCTCTCATCCGCCTGCCGGCACCTTCTCGTATAGTGACGGGAGAAGGGAAGCGGCCTCATCGCATCACGCTGTCGGGTCATGCGCTGCAGACGACGGTCTGGCCAAAGCTGCGACCTGTCCTGCTCGATTATCCAGACCTGCGCGTCGAACTCCACAGCGACAACGGCATGAGAAACATCGTGGAGGAGCGGTTCGATGCCGGCGTGCGGCTCGGTGAAAGCATCGACAGGGACATGATCGCCGTCCGCATCGGCCCGGACTGGCGGCTGGTGGCAGTGGCGTCGCCGGACTACTTTCGGCGTCGTCCGGCTCCGAAGGCGCCGCAGGATCTCGTCGGGCATGACTGCATCAATATGCGCCAGGCCACGTTTGGCGGGCTATATGCTTGGGAGTTCGCAAAAGAGGGCCGTGATCTGCGTGTCCGGGTGGAAGGCCAACTCACCTTCAACACGTCCATCGCCATGATTGACGCCGCGATGAGCGGCTACGGCATCGCCTACGTGCCGGAAGATCTGGTCAGCCACCATCTCTTGGGGGGCGGCTGGAACTCGCGCTGGACGACTGGAGCCCGCCGTTCCCTGGCTATCATCTCTATTATCCAAGCAGGCGGCAGGTGTCTCCGGCGATGGCTGTTGTCGTCGATGTACTGCGGTATCGAAACTGAGACCGAACCAAGGCGCCGCTGGCGTGAAGACGTCAGGAGCGGCCGCCCGAGGGCGAACCCGCGCGGGCGAGCAGCAGCGCGCGCTCCCTCTCATTGCCGGTCAATTCGGCGGCCTGGCGGAACGCGGCGCGGGCTTCCGCCCGATGTCCCAGTTTCTCCAGAAGATCGCCGCGCACCCTGGGCAGGAGATGCGAGCCCTTCAGGCGCGGCTCGTCCTTCAAGGCCTCGACGATGGCGAGGCCCTGCGCCGGTCCGAACGCCATGCCGACGGCCACCGCCCGGTTGATCTCGACGATGGGCGAGGGGGCCGCCAAGGCAAGGGCCTGATAATAGGCGGCGATCGCGATCCAGTCGGTGTCGGCGGCGGTTGCCGCGCGGCTATGGCAGGCGGCGATCATCGCCTGCAACTGATAGGGGCCCGGTGTCGATGTCAGGGTCATCGCCCGGTTCAGGCCGTCGAGGCCGCGCCGGATGAGCGACCAGTTCCAGCGCGTGCGGTCCTGGTCGAGCAGCAGGATCGGCTCACCCGCTTTGCCGCTGCGGGCAGGAAAGCGCGAGGCGTTGAGTTCCATCAGCGACACCAGCCCCTGCACCTCGGGCTCATCAGGCATCAGCGCCGCCAGCGAACGGCCAAGGCGCAGCGCCTCGCCACAGAGATCGGCGCGCAGCCAGTCCGATCCAGCGGTCGCCACATAGCCTTCGTTGAAGATGAGATAGACCACCTCCAGCACAGCGGCGAGGCGTTCGCGCCGCTCTTGCCCGCGCGGCGTCTCGAACGCGATGGCGGCATCGCGAAGCGCCCGCTTGGCTCGCACGATGCGCTGGGCGGCGGTGGCTTCGGGCACCAGGAAGGCGCGGGCGATCTCGGCCGTCGACAACCCGCCCAGCAGGCGCAGGGCGAGGGCCGCGCGCTGCTCGACCGGCAAGATGGGATGGCAAGCGGTGAAGACCAGCCGCAAAAGGTCATCGTCGATATCCTCGTCCAGCGCTGCCTCGATGTCGGGCATCTCGCGCTCCAGCTCGGCGAGGTCGATGGCGAGTTCGCGGTGCTTGCCGTCGATCATGGTGGTGCGGCGCAGCCGGTCGAGCGCCCGGTTCCTGCCGACCTCGGTCAACCAGGCCGCCGGGTTGCGCGGGATGCCGTCCCGAGGCCAGCGCTCCAGCGCCAGCAGGAAGGCATCGCCGGCGACCTCTTCGGCGAGCCCGACATCCCTGAGACAGCGGACGAGCCTGGCGGTGAGCTTCGGCTGCTCGATCCGCCAGACCGCTTCGATGGTAGTTGTGGCCGTCAACCCATCAGCTCGCCAAAACCTTCCGCCACCTTCTGCACGTCCTCGGGGAAATCGCTCATCTCAAAGACGCGGCGAACCTCGATCACGTCATTTTCCCCTGCGGGGCAGCGGCGGGCCCATTCGATGGCTTCTTCACGCGAGCGTACGTCGATGACCCAATAGCCGCCCAGCACTTCCTTGACCTCCGCGAACGGCCCGTCGGTGACGACGGGCTTGCCGCCCTTGAAGCTGACCCGCGCGCCCGATGACGGCGGATGCAGCCCGTCGAGCGCCAGCAACACGCCGGCCTTCTTGAGCTCCTCATTGTATTTCATCATTCCCTCCACCCCCTTGGCGTCGGGCCTGACGTCGGGCGCCGCCTCGGCGTAGCCGCCGGGGATCATCAGCATCATGAACCGCATGGTCTTCTCCTTGGTTGGGTTGGTTCGATGGTACGACGAACAATGGGTGGCGGAATCGACAGGTGCCGCAAAAAAAAAGTTCGGATCGCGATTGCCCCCGGACCGACAGCGTTGGACCGCCACATGGGCGAGGCTGCCATCTGGCCCTGTCCTTTTGCCCTGATATGTCAGCTTGCATCCGTCATCCTCGAGAAAGCCCGCGTGAAATCATCCAGCCTGGCCGGCGCCGTTTCCCCCATGATCCCGGTGCTCGTCTGCGCATTCGGTATCTTCCTTCTGTCCGGCATGGATGCGGCGATGAAGGTGCTGGTCATCGCGGTCGGTGTCTACAACACGGTGCTGTGGCGCAGCATGCTGGCGACATTGGTCGCGGGGGCGGGCTGGCTGGCGGGGCCGCGCTCGCTTCCGGTTGCCTCGGTGCTGAGGCTGCATGCGCTGCGCGCGGTGGTTGTCGGCATTGTCCTGCTGTCATTCTTCTGGGGGCTTGCAAGGCTGCCGCTGGCGGAGGCGGTCGGGCTTAGTTTCGTGGCGCCGCTGTTCGCGCTCCTGCTGGCCGCGCTGCTCTTGGGCGAAAGGATACAGCGCAAGGCCATCTGGGCCTCGCTCGCCGGTATTGCGGGCGTCGCAGTCATAGTGGCGGGCCAGTTCGGGCAGAAGACCTATGCCGGCGATGCGCTGCTCGGCACGGCTGCGGTGCTGGTCTCGACGGTGTTCTATGCCTACAATCTGATCCTCGCGCGGCGACAGGCGATGCTGGCCAAGCCAATCGAGATCATGCTGTTCCAGAACCTTTGTGTCGCGGTCATGCTTGGTCTTGCCGCGCCCTGGCTCGCTATCGCCTTGCCCAGCAATCTTTGGCTTCCGCTTGCCGGGGTGACGGCACTGTCGCTCGCCGGCCAGTTCCTGATGAGCTGGGCCTATGCGCGGGCCGAAGCGCAATATCTGATCCCGACCGAATATTCGGCCTTCATCTGGGCGATCGCGCTCGGCTGGTTCTTCTTCGATGAGGCGGTGACCTGGACGACGCTGGCGGGAGCCGGCCTCATCGTGGCCAGCTGCCTGATCGCGGCGCGCTCCAACCCCAGACTTGCCGAGCCGATCGAAGTCGCGGTTTGAGGGAAGCGCGCAAGTAGATCCGCGCCTATTGTAAAATTTTATTAAATATTTCGTCGGACGAATTACTGCCTGTACACCGTTCGCCGGGTTGTTGTGCTTCCAGTCCCGGAAAACGTCACTCAATGGTCGATGTAATGGTGAACTATGTGGCAAGTTCCTGGAACGGTATCGTGCATGGCAACGTTGGTCCGGATGCGGCCGCCTGGAATCGAACGATCCGAGCAGGCCAGGCATCACGAGGAGGATTTGTCCTATGAGCTTCTTCGTCAACGCCCTAGGCGTTCCGCTTCCCTACAGCGGCGCTTCCAGCCATTGGTACTCGGCGGCAGGGTCCGGACCGGACTTGTACGGCAGCTCCGGAAACGACTCATTCTACGGAGCATCCGGTGTCAACGTCACCATGCACGGAGGCACGGGCGATGACATCTATTACCTCTATGCGGCGGGCAACAAGGTGGCGGAGGCCGCTGGGGCAGGCATCGACACGATCAGCACATGGATGAGCTATAAGCTCCCCGACAACGTCGAGAATCTCGTCGTCACAAACGCCAACAACTATGCTTTCGGAAATGGGTTGGACAACATCATCACCGCCAAGGCCGGGCACCAGACTCTGGACGGCGGCGCGGGAAACGATGTGCTGATCGATGGCGGCGGCGGTTACGACACGTTCATCGTCTCGAAAGGCAACGGCAGCGACCTGATAGCGAATTTTGCCGCCACCGACACGGTCCGCCTTAATGGCTATGGGTTCATGTCGTTCGACGCCATCCATTCAAACATGATCCAGGCGGGATCGAACGTGCTGCTGAACCTCGGGTCCGGCGAGATCCTCGAGTTCAAGGACACGACCATCGACAAGCTGCAGCCCAGCCAGTTCGAATTGCCGATCGACAAATCCGGGATGCAGCTCTCCTTCAGCGACGATTTCAACACGCTGAACCTTCACAATAGCCAGGGCGGCACGTGGGATTCCAACTTCTGGTGGGGAGCACCGAATGGCAGCACCTTGAGCAGCAACAACGAACTGCAATGGTATATCGACGCCAACTACGCACCGACGAGCTCCGTCCATCCGTTCAGCGTGAACAACGGCGTGCTCACAATCACCGCGGCGCAGGCGCCGGCGGACATCAAGCCGCTGATCAACAACTACGAATACACCTCAGGCATACTGACCACCCACGATTCCTTCTCGCAGACCTATGGCTATTTCGAAATACGGGCCGACCTGCCCGAGAATGCCGGTGCCTGGCCGGCCTTCTGGCTGCTTCCGGAAGACGGTTCGTGGCCGCCGGAACTCGATGTCGTGGAGACGATCGGCCAGGCCCCGAACTCATTGGTCATGACGGCGCACTCGAATGAAACGGGGACGCATACCAAGGTCACGTCGATAGTGAGTGTCTCGAACCCCGCCGGCTTCCACACCTATGGCCTGCTCTGGACGCCGGACAAGCTCGTCTGGACCTATGACGGCGTGCAGGTCGCGGAAACGGCGACGCCGTCCGACATGAACAAGCCCATGTACATGCTGGTCGATCTCGCGGTCGGCGGCTTGGCCGGCACCCCTCCTGATCATCTGGCCACGCCGGCCGAGATGAAGATCGACTACGTCCGCGCCTATACGCTGGACAGTGCGCCGGCAAACGCCCTGAACATCACCAGCAGCAGCATCGGCACGCACAGTGTCGCAACGCACGGCAACAGCACGCTCCACGGCGGTTCCGAGTTCGGGGGCCACGCGTAGGGTCTCGGGAACATGCAGCGTCGGGGAATGTGGAAATGACTGGACCGTCTGGCCTGCGTCCGGTCTTCATGCGCGCCATCGCCGATGTCGGCGTCTTCTCGCTGTTGATCAACGTCCTGCTGTTGGTGATTCCGCTCTACCTGCTGCAGGTCTATGACCGCGTGCTGCCGTCCTCCAGCGTCGAGACGCTTGTGTATCTTTCGGCCATCGCGGTTCTCACGCTCGCTTTCCTCGGGCTTCTGGACGCGATCCGCGCCGTGTACACGCAGCGCGTTGCGGCGACCCTCGACCAGAAACTGGGCGCCAGCACATTCGCTGTTTCGCTTGGCGCGAAACATGCGGGCGGCCTGTCGCCGCTGCGCGACCTCGCCTCGGTTTGCGCCTTCATCAGGTCGCGCGGCGTGGCGGTGTTGTTCGACCTGCCTTTCGCCCCTGTCTTCCTCGCCTTGCTCTATCTCATCCATCCGGTGCTGTTCTGGGTGACGGTCGCCGGCGCGGCGCTTCTGCTTTTGCTGGTCGTGGCCAACCAGCTTGCCATCGGCAGGAACGACGCCTTGTCCGCGGAGCGTTCGGCCTTGGCCAGCCAGGCGGAACAGGCCTTTGCCCGCAATGCCGAGACGCTGCGCGCCATGGGCATGGTGGAGAACGCCGCGCAGATCTGGGGACGGCACGTGGCGGCAGCGCTCACCCTGCATGACCGTTCCTCGAGTGCCAATGCGGTCTTCAGCGGTGCCTCGCGGGCGCTGCGCATGATGCTGCAACTGGCGATCCTGGGCGCCGGCGCATGGCTGGTGCTCAAGGGACAGATGACGGCGGGCATGATCTTCGCTTCCTCGCTGGTGTCGTCGCGCGCGCTGCAGCCGCTCGACCAGTTGATCGGCGCCTGGCGGCAGATCGCCGACGCCCGGCGGGCGTGGAAGCGGCTGGAGACGGCGCTTGCGGCGCGTCCAGCTGAAGCGCGCAAACTCATCCTGCCCGATCCGGCAGGCGCGATTTCCGTGCAGGACGTTTTCTTCATGGCGCCGAATGCGCAGCCCGGCACCGAACCCATCCTCAAGCGGCTGAACTTTCAAATCGGCGCCGGCGAAGCGTTGGCCATCGTCGGCCCGAGCGGCGCCGGCAAATCGACGCTGGCGCGGCTGCTTGTGAACGCTGCGCGGCCGACCGGCGGCGCGGTCAGGATCGACGGCGCCGACCTCAGGACCTGGAACGAAAACCAGCTCGGAAAGCATGTCGGCTACCTCGCGCAGGAGATCGAGCTCTTTCCAGGATCGATCGCGCAAAACGTCGCCCGCTTCGACCCCGATGCAGATGACGCCGCGATCATCGAGGCAGCAAGGCGGGCCGAGGCGCATGAGCTGATCCTGGCGCAGCGGGACGGCTACCAGACATTGATAGGTCCTTCGGACAGAACGCTGTCGGGCGGCGAACGCCAGAGGATCGGGCTGGCACGCGCCTTCTACGGCAATCCCAGAATTCTCGTCCTGGACGAGCCCAGCACCTATCTCGACGGCACCGGCGAGGCGGCGCTCGAGGCGGTGCTCGCCGCCGCGAAGGCGGCCGGCGTCACGATGGTCGTGATCACGCATCGCCCTTCGATTGCCGCGTCGTGCGACCGTGTGATGCTTCTGCGTGGCGGCGCGATCGAAGCCTTCGGCCCAAGCAGCGAGGTGCTGCGGCATTCGCGCAAGGGCCTTCCCGCGCAGCCGAATACGGTGGTGACAGGATCATTCGCCACGACGATCCGCACGCATAACATCCGTTTTGGATCCTAGATGATGGCCGCGCAGATCCTCGCCTGGGAGGAAGGCAACCCGCGTACCAACATAAGGCGCGTCGCATTCGCCGGATACGCGGCAACGGCGCTGTTGGTGGGTTGCTTCGGCTATTGGGCTGTCAGCGCGCCCTTGTCCGGAGCGGTGATCACGCAAGGCACGATCTCGGCGACCGGCGGAAACATCCTGATCCAGCATCCCGATGGCGGCATCATCGAGGCGTTGCTGGTCCATGACGGCGATCGCGTGCAACAGGCCCAGGATCTGATCGTGCTGGATCCGACAGCCGCGCAGGCCGAGCTCAACCGGCTGACGAGACAGTCGATCGCGCTCAGGGCTGGTGCGGCACGGCTGGAGGCGGAACGCGACGGGTTGGACAGGCTCGCGCCAATCACCAAACCGGCGCCGGCACCGCTCCAGGCCGATTTCGAAGCCCTCATTCGAGAACAGCAAAAGGAATTCGACGCCAGACTCGCCCGGTTCCGATCGGAACAATCGATCCTGGCCCAACGACTGGCCATGCATCGGCAGTCCGTGGTGGGATTGCAGTCCCAGAAAGAGGCCGTTCGGCAACAAGCCGAAATCGTGAAGAAGGAACTCGGCATCAAGACAAGCCTGCTGGACAAGGGCCTCACCAATCGCACCGAATATTCGCAGCTTTTGCGCAGCGAGGCCGATCTCATCGGGCAGGCCGGGGCGCTGGAAGCCAATCTGGCGGCGGTCAACACCCAGATCGTCGAGGCCCAGGAGCAGATCGAGCGCCTGACCACGCAACGCGTGGAGGAGGCGCTGACGAAGCTGGACGAGGTTCGCTCCAACCTGGCCGACATCGAGGAACAGGTCAGGGCGGCCGAGGCGGTGCTGCGACGGACGACGATCAAGGCACCGGCCGCGGGCATCGTGGTGTCCTCGACCTACAATACCAAGGGCAGCGTGATTGCCCGCGGTGAGAAGATCATGGAGATCCTGCCTACGGCACCGGGTCTGATTGTCGATGCAAGGCTGCGGCCGAAGGACGTCGATCAGGTCCGTGTCGGCCAACCGGCGAAACTGCGATTGTCCGCCTTGAACATGCGGCTCACCCCCGAGGTTTCAGCCACCGTGGCACAGATTTCCGCGGACCGGCTCGTCGACGAGGCTACGCATGAGCCCTATTTCCGGGTCAAACTCAGGATTGCCGCCGACCTGCCGCCCGGCGTGAAGCCCGAGCAGCTTTATCCCGGAACGCCGGTCGAGGCGTTCATCAACACTGGCGACCGGACTTTCTTCGAGTATCTGGCACGGCCGATGCTCGATTCCTTCGCTCGCGCTTTCACGGAGCGGTAGCTGTCGCCGGCGGCGCAATCCACCGGGCCGACTTTCAGACAATCACCGCACCGCCTCGCGGTGGGTGCCGGACAGGCGGGTGGCGATCAGCTTGTCGATGCGGCGGCCGTCGAGGTCGACCACCTCGAAGCGCCAGCCTTGCGCGTCGACGCATTCGCCGGTCGCCGGCAGATGGTGCATGTGCGACAGCACATAGCCGGCGACGGTTTCGTAGTCGCGGTTTTCGGGCAGGTCGAAGCCCAGAATCTCGGCCATCTCGTCGGCCTGCATATAGCCGGCGAGCAGCCATGAGCCGTCCTCGCGCTTGACGGCGTTTTCCTCGTCGCCGGCATCGAGGTCCGCCCGGAACACGCCGGTGATGGCTTCGAGAATATCGGCCGGCGTGACGATGCCTTCGAAATGGCCGTATTCGTCATGCACCAGCGCCATCGGCACGTCGGATTCCTTGAGCTTGTGCAGCACGTCGAGCGCGTCGGCCTGGTCGTAGACGATGGGGGCGGCGCGCACATGCTTGCGCGGGTCGAGCGTGCGGCCGGCAAGGATCGCCGCCAGCACGTCACGGGTCTGGACGACGCCAACCATGACATCGACGCCGCCGTCACCCGCCGGCAGGCGTGAATGCTGCGTTTCCATGAGGAGCTTGCGGATCGTCGTGTCGTCGGACTGCAGGTTAATCCAGTCGACCTCGGTGCGCGGCGTCATCACCGCGCGCACGGCGCGGTCGCCGAGCCGCATGACGCCGGCGATCATGCGCCGCTCGTCGGATTCGATGGTGCCGTGATGCTCGGCCTCGGCGACCAGCATCTTGATCTCCTCGTCGGTGACCTTCTCCTCGCTTTCGCCACGCTGGCCGAGCAGCCACAATATGGCGCGGCCGGAAATGTCGAGCAGGAACACCAGCGGCGCCGAGATGGTGGCGAGGATGGTCATGGCCGGCGCCGCGCGGGCGGCAACGCGCTCGGGGTCGCGCAGCGCGATCTGCTTGGGCACCAGTTCGCCGACGATCAGCGAGAAATAGGTGATGATGGCAACGACGATGCCGACGCCGAGCGGATCGGCGACGCTTTCGCGCATGCCCGCCGAGGCCAGGAACACGGACAGCCGGTCGCCCAGCGTAGCGCCGGAGAAGGCACCGGAGAGCACACCGACCAGCGTGATGCCGATCTGCACCGAGGACAGGAACTTGCCGGGATTAGAGCCAAGATCCAGCGCCCGGCCGGCGCCGTTGACGCCACGGTCGATCATTGCCTTGAGCCGTGCCGGGCGCGATGAAACGATGGCGAGTTCGGACATTGCCAGAAGGCCGTTCACGCAGATGAGGACGACCACGATGGCGATTTCGACGTATAGCATGAGGGCTCAATAGCATTGCGGCGGGCCGCTCGAAAATAGTGAAAGCGCGTCACGCGCAAATGGATGACACGCGGCCCGCTTTCAGTCTTTGTGTTGATGCATGTCGTTGTCCCAAAACCGGAGCCACTTTTGGGCGACATGCATTGTGTTGATGCATGTCGTCATACCAAAACCGGGACCACTTTTGGGTGACATGCATTAGGTATCTTAGAATATGACGCGTGTCTTTCAGGCCTTGTCCCAAGGCGGCGCCGAAAGATGTTCGACGAGGGCGTCGACGACAACCCGCACCTTTGGCGTGAGCGCGCGCGTCACTGGCCAGACGGCGTGCACGACGACGTTTTCCACCGCACAATCCGACAGGACCATTTCGAGGTCGCCCTGCCTGAGGCTGTCGGCCGCCAGCCAGGTCGGCAGGAAAGCGATGCCGCAGCCGGCAAGGGCGGCGTCGAGCATCGGTTCGCCATGGCCGAGGACAAGCCTCGCCTTGGGGGCGAAGGTCGTCTGGCGGCCGTCGCCATGTCTGATCAGCCGGGGGCGGACGACGCCGTCGCGGCCGTAGCCGATGACGCTGTGATGGGCGAGATCCTCGACCGATCGCGGCCTGCCGTGCTCGTCGAGATAGGCGGGAGCGGCGCAGATGGCCGAACGCTGGGCATAGATGCGTCTGGCCGCCAGCGACAGGCTGTCGTCCAGTTCTCCCATGCGGATGGCAAGGTCGATGCCTTCCTCGATCAGGTCGACGCGGCGGTCGTTGAAGGAGATCTCGACCGTGAGTTCGGGGAATTTCCTGGAAATCTCGAACAGGACGGGTGCGACGCAGCGCCGACCAAAGGCGAGCGGAACATCGACACGCAGCCGGCCGGAAGGGATCTGCCGGCGGGCGGCGAGCAGCGACTGCGCCGCCTCGATCTCGGCCAGCGCCCTGATGCAGGCCTCATAGTAGCTCACGCCTTCGCTGGTCGGCCTGAGGCTGCGCGTGGTGCGGTTGAGCAGGCGAACGCCGAGCCGCTGCTCCAACTGGGCGACCGACTTGCCGATCGCCGACTTCGTCACATGCAGCCGCTCGCCGGCGCCGGTGAAGCTGCCGGCCTCCACGGCCTGGACGAATGCGATGATGCCTTGCAGGTCGGTCGTTTCCATGATGATTCCAATTGGCGAATATTGGTCCTCAATCAGTCGTCAGATATGCCGCATTGGAGCTCTATTTTCCATAGCCGAAGAGCATAAATGTCTCGCGTGGCCATCAATCACGGAGCGCGAGCAAGATGAGCACCCAAATCAACCGATCCTGGCAGATGAGCGGTTTCGGCCTGTCCAGGCTGAGCCAGGTGATGGGCAAGATGCCGCAACCCGGGCCGCACGGGCTTCTGGTGCGCACGAAAGCCGTGTCGCTGAACTACAAGGACAGGCTGATCGTGGACGGGACGCTGATCCCCGACCTTACCTTTCCCTTCGTGCCGACATCGGATGCGGTGGGCGAGATCGTCGCCATCGGCAGTGCGGTCAGCCGCTTCCAGGTCGGGCAGCGCGTGCTTGGCCAGGTCATCGCCGACTGGCCGGATGGCGACGCGCCGCCGGTACTGCACAAGCATACGCTGGGGTTCTCGCTGCCGGGCGTGCTTTCCGACCACGTCATTTTCGGCGAAGACGCCGCCGTGCTGGCGCCGCCATCGCTCAGCGATATCGAGGCGGCGACGCTGCCGATCGCCGCCTTGACCGCCTGGTTTGCGATGGCCGAGGCGACAAGGCCGGTGGCGGGCCAGACCATCCTCATCCAGGGCACTGGCGGCGTGTCGCTGTTTGCCTTGCAGTTCGCCAAGGCGTTCGGCCTGCGCGCCATCGTCACCTCGAGCAGCGACGAGAAACTCGAGCGTGCAAGAAAGCTCGGCGCCTGGCAGGTGATCAACTATCGCGCCCGGCCGGCATGGGACGAGGCGGCGCGTGAACTGACCTGTGGGTTGGGCGTGAACCATATTCTGGAAATGGTCGGCGGCGACAATGCGCGGCGATCGCTGAACGCGCTGGCCGCCAGCGGCCGGCTGTCGATCATTGGTCTCCTAGGCGCGATGGAGCTCAATTTCCCGATCGTGCCCTTCATGCGCAACCGCATTGTCGTGCAGGGTCTGTCGATCGGCCATCGCCGGTCCTTCGAGCGGATGAACCAGGCGATCGAGGCGCTCGGCATCAAGCCGGTCATCGACAAGGTCTTTGGCTTCGACGAGGTGCCGCAGGCCCTGCAGCATCTGGAAAAAGGGCCGTTCGGCAAGATCGTGATCAGCACGACCTGACCTCGGCATCCGATCATTGCTGCTGCTTCAGCACGCCGATGATTGCCTTGCCGTCGGTGAAATAGGGGTCGCCGCCGCCATTGCGGCCAGTCCTGGTGGCGCCGATGCCCGCCATGTCGCTGGTCGATGCCAGCAGACCGGCCGCCTTGAGGTCGCCGATCAGGAAGTCGCGTTCGGCGTCGATGTCGGGACCGATGTGATGGGTGATGGCACCGGTGTCGTGGCTGAGGCCGACGCCGCGATCGAAGCTGGCGGCACCCAGCCAGAGCGGACGGCCGTCGTCGCCGACCGTATCGGTTTGCCAGAAACGCACGTGATGGCGCTGGTCGGCGCTGTCGCCGACCGGCTTTTCGAAAGCGAGATCCTGGGCGCGGCCCTCGAACAGCAGGCGGCTCATCGGCGCATCGGGATAGGGGCGGGAAAACAACACACTTTCGCCGATGTCGATCGCCGTTCTCAAAGTGATCGCGTCGGCTGTATCCCAACCGGCAATGGCGAAGGCGTGGACCACCTCCCTCCCGGTGCCGACAAGGCCGACATTGATCGGGTCGCCTGGAATGCCTTGCGGCGTGTGCGTCACCATTTCGAAGCGTTGGTCGCGGAAGCCGCGCTCGCGGAACGTCCAGAATTCCGGCGCGGCAACATAGGCGAGAACGACCCAGGCGCCTAGCAAGGACGCCAGCCAGATTGTCGCGCGTCGCCGAAGGCTTCGTTGGCTCATGAAAGAGGCTCGATTCGTGCCGTATCTGTTGCCCGACGGTCCCTGGAAATCAATGGTCAGCCGGTCTATCGTCGGCCATCGTTTTTGCGCGGGGGCGAGAATGAAGGGGAAACCGGCAGGCCGCGGACCAATGGCGTTGACCGCCGACCTTGTCGCGAGGGTCGAACGCATCGAACCGGATCCCGGCCCCGAGCCTGGGACAGCCGAGCATAGCGACGCGGAGTTCGACGGCCTTGTCGAGCAACTCCTGTCGCAATACCGGCCTGAGGCGCTGTGGGTCTTTGCCTACGGCTCGCTGATCTGGAATCCTGAATTCGTTCCTGTCGAGCAGCGCCCAGCCACGGCGCCAGGATGGCACCGCTCATTCTGCCTGAAACTGACCCGCTGGCGTGGGACCCGCGAATTGCCAGCCCTGATGCTGGCTCTCGACCGCGGTGGCAGTTGCAACGGCATTGTTTACCGGCTGCCCGTGGAAGATCATTTCGGGCAACTCGGCCAGTTGATGCGCCGTGAGATCGATGCCAACCCGCCAACCAACGTGCCGCGTTGGATTAAGGTGCAGACGAGGGACGGTCCGCTACGCGCCCTGGCCTTCGTCGCCGCGCCGGATGGCAAGGCCTATGCAGGACGCCTGCCGCCGGAGCAGGTCGCGGATACGCTGGCGCGGGCTGCCGGACATTGGGGTTCGTCGGCGCAGTATCTCTTCCGGACCGTCAGCAAGCTGGAGGAAAGCGGTATCCACGACCGGAACCTCTGGCGCGTCCAGGATCTGGTGGCACGGCAAATCATCGCTTCCACCGCTGGCGCATGAGCCGCCTGATCATCTGCTACCGGCAGGCGCGATAGCCGTTCCTGCGGTTCTTGATGTCGAAATGGAAATGGTTGCGGTGGTCGTAATTGTAGCCGGGTCCCAGCACGGTGGTGAAATACTGGCAGCCATCGGCGCGTACATTGTTGAGGAAGCCGCGCGTGCGGAAGGCGAACAGGCCGGGCTTGCGCACGTCGATGTCGTCGCCATTGTTGAGTTCGATGCTCATCACGTCGAGCGCATTGCCCTTGCCGTGCTCGGACAAAACACCTTCGCCGGCGATGTTGCGGCAGGAATAGCTCGAGCCCTGGTGGATGGTCTTGACGCCGGAGAAGTAGCGCCAGCGAGCGGAGGGAACGAGTTCGTTCTTCGTCCAGGCGGCAAAGGTGGCGGCCATGTCGCATGTCAGCGTCGCCGCGGGCTTCATCTCGACACTGCCGATGGCCGTGACCTTTACGGGATAGTCAATGCCGCACTGGCCTTCATGGATCGGCGCCAGGTCGGTATAGGCGACATCGAGGCGCTTCAGCTGCTGGCGGCAATCGACTTCGCTGGCCGGTATCTGCTCGACCGGCGACATCGGCTCATCCATGCGCGGATAGGCGGCCTGGGTCATGTAGGGATTGGAGGGGACAAGTCGCTGCATGCCGGTATATTGCGGCACGGCCGCGGTTTGCGCGCCGACATCGACGGCCGGCTGCAGCGACAGCACGCTGCCGGTGTTGCAGGCCGAAACCGCCGCGAGGGTAAGGCCGGCGGCCAGCAGCGTCGCGGGTTTCGATCGGCGCGCGGTGGCGAAAAACACGGCGCGAAATTTGCCGGCCATTGGCGGAATCCTGTCCCCGAACCTGATCCCGATCAGGTTCTACCTTTTGCCTGGCCATGATCCTTTCCGAAAACCGGTTTCCACTTTCGGGATCATGGCCGGATATCCGGTATTTTAACGATCAAGGGTAAAGGAAAACTCAGCGCCCGCGTTCACGCCTGCGGCGGAAATACGGCCGCGATCCCAGAGGGCCTACTGGCAGAACGTGCCGCCATGCCTGCGCGGTTCGAGATCGAGGTGGAAGTGCAGCGCGTGGTCGGCGTCGGCGCCCGGTCCGAGCACGGTCTTGAACGGACCGCAGGCGGCCTTGCGCACGGCGTTGAGGAATGTGGCATCCTTCTCCGGCGGCGTTGGGCCGACCTCGACCTTCCTGCCGTCGGACAAGGTGAAGCTGGCGATGTCGAGCGCATTGCCGAAGGCGTGCTCGGACAGTTTCCCGGTGCCGTGGCGCGGCCGGCAGACGAAGGCCGATGCCTGGCCGATCGATTTGAGGTCGGCGCCGAATTCGGCTTTCGCCGCCGGCTGGATGATTTCGGCGGCAAAGCGCGCCGCCGCTTCGGCCATCGGGCAGTTGAGCTCGGTGCCGGGGGCGATGGCGATCGACTTGCCAAGGCTCTTCAGGACCAGGGGGTAGGGGATGGAGCAGCCGATTTCGGGATTGCTTTCCGCATTGTGCTCCTCGAATTCGACGCCGAGCGCCTTCAGCCGCTCGCGGCAGGCGACTTCCTCGGCGGGCATCTTTTCGCCAGGCCGGTCGGCCGAGCGCGGGTCGGGAAGCATTTTCTCATCGCCGGCATCCGCCGGTTTTGGCGGCGGCTGCGGGGCCATGGCAGGAGGCCCAACCTCTGGTCCCGTAGTGTCGGGTCTTTGTGTCGGGATCGGCACCTCGGCTGGCGGCTCCGGCTCGCTCTCCGTTTCGGTTGACGGCGTTCGGGACGAAGGTTCGGGGGCTGACGGCCCGGGATGTGCCTGCTTTGCCTGACGAGACTTTTCCTCATTGAGCTGGTTGGAGGCGTCCGGGGCCTTTGGACCTTCCGTCTTTTGCTCTTGCGCCGGTGCGGCGTCGGCCTTTGGAGCGTCCGCGGGACGCGGCTCCGGCACTGGAACCTCGGCGGGCGAGGTCTGCTGCTCCGGCGTTTCCTGTGGCGCCTGCTTGCCTCGCGCTCTCACGCGGTGCTTGACCCTCGGCCTTCGCGGCTGGTCCAGACGCTGCGTCGACGACTGATCCATCCGAGGGGATAGTGGCTGGTAATGCCTGTGACGATGTCTGGCGTCGGCCGGTGTCGCCAGCAGGACCGCAGCCGCCAGAAGCAGCGCCAAGGTGCAAAGTCGGGAAAAGCTCAGCGTTGCCATCGCTCCGAAACGGCGCCGGCATGCTGGAAGTTGCCTCGACGAACGCTTTGCGCCGATCACAATCGGTTACCGCGGCGTTACGCGCCGATCGCTTCGAGGCCTTCCTCCAGCCAGTCGGCGAGCAGCGGCATGCCAAGCAGGTACTTGGCCGTGCGCTTGTTGGCGCGTTCGCGCGCCGCCGTCACGGCGTCCACCCATTCCGAGGCGTCGTAGTCGCCGCGGCCGACCCAGGCGAGCGCGACCAGTTCGGCGGCTTCATCGACATTGAGGTCGTTGATCAGTTCGCGCAGTTCCTCTTCGGTCAGGTTTTCCGAACTTTCCTCGACAAGGCCGTCATGGTGATGATTGTCGTGCGTGTCGCCGTCGAACTCGATCTCGTGTTCGGCACCGTCGGCATAGTCCTCGTTGACAGCGGCACTCAACGCCTTGGCCTTGAGGATGAACAGGCGCACGGTATCGGGGCCGATCGTAAGATCCCAGTCCTTTTCAAGCCGCCGCTGCACGGGCCGTCTCCGTCAGTCGTTTGCCCGGATGATAGCGGATTTCCGGCCTCCGTCACCTGATGTTCTCAACGTGATTTTTCCGGGATGAAACGCGGGACGCTTGGCGTTAGTGTTGCATTCTCACCCCTCAAGGAGGCTTCGATGCACAAAAGAATGCTGATCCAGGCCGCGACTGCCCTTGTCGCGCTGCAGTTCTTCGCTGTCCCGGTATTCGCCGCGGGCAGTAGTGGTGGCAGCGACCAGACTGTCACCCAGTGCAAGAAGGGAGAGGTCTGGGACAAGAAGAAGAAAAAGTGTGTCGCTCCTCAGGAAGGCATGCTGGACGACGACAGCATCTATGATGCAGGCCATGCGCTGGCGATGGCCGGGCGCTATGACGAGGCGATCTCGGTGCTTACCCTCGCCGCCAACAAGCAGGATCCGCGCATCCTCAACTATCTCGGCTATTCGCACCGCCATTCCGGCCGTGTCACGGTCGGTCTCGGCTATTACGAGGAAGCGCTGCGCATCGACCCGAATTACACGCTGGTACGCGAATATCTCGGCGAGGCGCATCTGCAGATCGGCGATCTCGCCGGCGCCCAGCAGCAGCTGATGGAAATCGAGAAGCGCACCGGCAAGGGCTCGCGCGAATACGGCATGCTGTCCGAGCAGATCGAGCATTTCATGCGGAGCTGATCAGGCTCCCCAGGCTTATCAAAGGGGCCGCGAGCGATCGCGGCCGTTTTTTGTTGCCGCCCGCCTCACCAGCCGCCGCCTCTGGTGAAAGCGGGGATGATTTTTGCAAAACCGATTTTTGGGCGTGAAAAACCCGCGAAGGTTGCTATATTGGGGGAAATTGCGGTGAAACGGTTCCGTTAGCCCGAGGCTGCCGGACCGTTTTCTTTTTGTACCCAACGACAAGGCTTCCCCCGAAACGCGGGGGTGGCGGCAGGAAAGGTCAGGCATCATGAACAAGGTCCCGATGACAGGCGAGGGGTTCGCGTCATTGAAGGAAGAACTGCGTTGGCGCCAGCAGGAAGAGCGGCCGCGCATCATCGAGGCGATCTCCGAGGCGCGCTCGCATGGCGACCTGTCCGAAAATGCCGAATACCACGCCGCCAAGGAGGCGCAGAGCCTGAATGAGGGCCGCGTCAACGAGCTCGAGGACCTGATCGCGCGCGCCGAGGTGATCGACGTCACCAAGCTCAGCGGCGACAAGGTCAAGTTCGGCGCCACCGTCGTGCTGGTCGACGAGGACACCGAGGAAAAGAAGACTTATCAGATCGTCGGCGACCAGGAAGCGGACGTGAAGTCCGGCCGCATCTCGATCTCCTCGCCGATCGCGCGCGCATTGATCGGCAAGGAAGTTGGCGACGCCATCGAGGTCAATGCGCCCGGCGGTGCCAGGGGGTATGAGATCGTCCAGGTGCAGTTTATTTAGGGCCTCTTGATAGTTCTATTTTTAAAAGGCCCTAAGCCGGCGCCTGCAATTTGAGATTAAGCAGCGTGCCGGCTTCCGCCACCACCTCCGCCGGCGTCAGACGTCCACCAGGCGCGGCCAGCAGTGTCGACGCAAATTGCCCACGCGGACCCGTCAAACCCGGCTCCGTCGCCAAAAACACAGCAACCGTCGGCAGGCCGAAGGCGCTGGCGAGGTGGGTCAGGCCGGTGTCGGCGCCGATGACCAGCGTGGAGCGGCCGAGGATGGCGGCGATGTCGGCCAGCGGCGATTTTGGCACCACGACCGTGGACGGCACGACCCTGGCGATGGCTTCGGCCACGGACTTCTCACGTTCGTTCGACCAGGTGGTGACCGGCATCATGCCGCGCTCGACCAGCAGGCGGGCGGTCCCGATCCAGTCCTCGACAGGCCATTTCTTGTCCTCGCGGCTGGTGCCGTGCAACAGGAAGGCGGTTTTTCCGGTGATGCCGGCGAGAGCGCCGGGTGGGGGCACGATGCCTGAAGCGAGCGTCGACAGATCGGGCTGATAGCCAAGCGCCAGCCCGAACAGCCGCCGCGTCCGCTCGATGGCGTGCAGGTTGCGCGGCACGCCGTAAGTGACGTCGTAGAACAGCGTCGCCGAGGGTTCGCGTGCGCTCGACCGGTCGAAGCCGGCGATCGGTGCGCGCGCCTGCCGCGCCACCAGGGCCGATTTCAGCAGGCCCTGTGCGTCGATTACCAGATCGTAGCGGCATTCGCGCAAGGTTCGGCGCAGCGCGGCCGCCTCGCGCCAGGTGCTGTCCCTGAAAAGCGCCTTGCGCCAGCGCCGGATGGCCACCGTATGGATCCTGCCAACCGCCGGGTGCAGGGCGACAATGCCGGCAAACGCCTCCTCGACGCACCAGTCGAAGGAAACGTCGGGCCGGTGCAGGCTGGCATCCTCGACGGCCGGAAAGGTGTGGATGACATCGCCCATCGACGATGTCTTGACGATCAGGACCTTCATGCCGCGGCCGGGAATTCCAGCAGCCGCTCCGCCGCCGCCGCTACCTGGCCGACTTCCATTGTCTTCAGGCAGTTGAGATGGCCGAGCGGGCAGATCTTCTGGTGGCAGGGCGAGCAGGAGAGGTGCAGCCAGACCAACTCGCGCCGTTCCGCCAGCGGCGGCGTGTTTTCGGGCGAGGTCGAGCCGTAGACGGCAACGATCGGCGTGCCGACGCTTGCCGCGACATGCATCAGCCCGCTGTCGTTGGACACAGCCAGCCTTGCCGCCGCGATCATGTCGATGGCGTCCTCCAGCCGCGTCTGGCCGGCGAGGTCGATGACGCCGGGGGCAAGGCCCGCGATCTCGGCGGTGACGTCGCGGTCGTTCTTCGAACCGAACAGGGCGACCTTCAATCCCTTGTCCACGAACTCGCGGGCAAGGCCGGCATAGCTTTCGCTCGGCCAGCGCTTGGCCGGGCCGAATTCGGCGCCAGGCATCAGGGCGACGAATTTCTGCCGCGCCAGCCCGAAACGGTCGAGCAGGGCGGCTTGGTTGCCGGCGTCCACGGTCAGATGGGGCGCGCGAAAACTGCCGCCCCTGGCGAGACTGAAATAGGTCTGCGCGGTGCGCCGTTTCACGGCGTCCGGCAGCGGCACGATGTCGGTCAAAAGGCCGTAGCGCATTTCGCGCAGATGGCCGACACGGCGCGGAATGCGGGCAAAGAAGGGGATCAGAGCCGATTTCCAGCTGCCCGGCAGGACATAGGCCATGTCGTAGCGGCCGCGCAGCAGGCGGCCGAAGCGGCGGCGATGGGTAAATTCGAGCGCGCCGGGTTTCAGCGGAAAGTCGATCTGCTGGCGGATCTCGGGCATGCGCTTGACCAGCGGTGCCGCCCAGGCCGGCGCCAGCACATCGATCGCGGCATTGGGATGGAGCTCCTTCAGCGCCGAGAACAGGCACTGCGCCATCACCATGTCGCCCACCCAGCGTGGGCCGATCACGAGGATCGTTGGGCTTTCAGCCATTCGACATAATCTCTGACACCGGTTTCCACTGTCCGGAACTGGCCGTTGTAACCGGCCGCGCGCAAACGGGACATATCAGCTTGCGTGAAGCTCTGGTAGCTGCCCTTGAGGTGGTCGGGGAAGGGGATGAACTCGATCTCGCCCTTGCCCAGCGTATCGATGACGGTTTCGGCGATGGCGCGGAACGGCTGGGCACGGCCGGTGCCGCAGTTGAAGATGCCGCTCGAGCCGCGCTTCCACAGCCATAGATTGACGTCGGCGACATCGCCGACATGGATGAAGTCGCGGCTCTGTTGGCCGGGGCCGAAGCCGTCATAGGCGCCGAACAGTTTCGGATTCTCGCCGCGCTCGACCTGGTTGAACAGATGGAAGGCGACCGAGGCCATGGCGCCCTTGTGCGCCTCGCGCGGACCATAGACGTTGAAGTAGCGCAGGCCCGAGACCTGCGAATGGTCGGTGTCGAAGACGGTGCGCCTGACATAGTCGTCGAACAGCTTTTTCGAATAGGCATAGACGTTGAGCGGCCGCTCGAGCGCCGGCTCCTCGCGAAACTCGGAACCGCCACCGTAGACGGAAGCCGAGGAGGCGTAGAGGAAGGGCACGCGCAGGACCTGGCAGGCATGCAGCAGCCGCTTCGAATAAGCAAAATTCACCTCCATCATGAACTTGCCGTTCCACTCGGTGGTGGTCGAGCAGGCACCCTGGTGGAACACGGCCTCGACACGACCGAGCGACCCGGCCTCGATGCGCGGCAGGAATTCATCCTTGTCGAGATAGTCGGCTATTTTCAAATCGGCGAGATTGGCGATCTTGTGGCCGTCGGTGAGATCGTCGACGACGAGAATGTCGTCATGGCCTTCGGCATTGAGCGCGGCGACGATGTTGGAGCCGATCATGCCGGCGCCGCCCGTGACGATGATCATGAAGGCCTCTGGTTGCTTGCGATTCCGGTCCTTATAAGGGAGGCCGTTGAGGCTGTCGATAAAGCAGGCCGGACTGACAGCAGCAAGGACAGACGAATGACAAGGGATTCTGCCGGAACGACGCCAACCGATAGGCAAGGCACTGCGGTGTTTGTCGGGTCCTACGTAAAGGTTTCGTCTCTGCCTAACGAAAACCTCGGAAAGCCGATCGAAGAGGTGCGCCAGTCATCTATCGGACGCATTTGCCGAATTGCCGAGCCCTACGAAGGGACGTCCACGAATGGCATTCAAATTAGCACCGGCGAATTTCGAGTCCATTACACGGCGCTTTCTCCCGACGGTATCCAGGGCATCTCTTTCTACGTGGCTCCGGGGGATATAGAGGTCGTTGCAGCTACGGAAGAAATGCTGCTCCTCTATAGCGAGGACATCTGGCAACTTATCCGGCCATTCGGCGAAAGGCAGGATACGCCAACTTTCGAACGGCTCGTGGCAGTGTTCGGGTTTTCCAATTTGGGGGATTCCTGAGGCCCAAGCTGGCACAAAGAATAGAAAACTAAGCGTCTAATGGGCGTGGTCCTCCACGCTTTGCCTAAAGGAGCAAAAAATGCCGTCGACCGAAATGCTCATTGCGTTCTTCGCCACCACGGCGATCTTCGCCTATATCCCCGGTCCGGCCATGCTTTATGCGGCGGCGCAGACGATGGCGCGCGGGCGCTGGTCGGGACTGACGGCGGCACTTGGCATCCATCTCGGCGGCTATGTGCATGTCTTTGCCGCCGCCGCCGGCCTGTCGGTGCTGTTCCATGCCGTGCCGCCGATCTACATGGCGGTCAAGCTGATCGGCGCGCTCTACCTGATCTGGCTCGGCGTCTCGCTATTTCGCAAACGCGTTGAGGGCGACGTGGCGCTGCCCGCCATCGAGCGGAAATCGGCCCGCCGCGCCTTTTTCGAGAGCATCACCGTCGAGGTGCTCAATCCGAAAACCGCGATCTTCTTCATGGCGTTCCTGCCGCAGTTCATCGATGCCTCGGCGGCCCTCCCGGTGTGGCTGCAATTCGTGGTGCTGGGCACCATCGTCAACCTGATGTTCTCCTCGGCAGACATCGTCTGCGTGTTCCTGGCCGGTCTCGTCATCGGCCGGCTGCGGCGATCGAGCCGGGCGCAGCGGCTGATGCAGCGGGCCGGCGGGGCCGTGCTGGTCGGGCTCGGCGTCCACGTTGCCCTGCAGAAGAGCTGACGCGGCGCCGCCGTTGCGCCGGTTCGAATTGCGGTATATCGGCAGGCATGAACGACCGCCAGCCGACACCCCATATGTTTCAGCGACTGTTTTTCCCCGCGCGTTGCCAGTGATATGATCAAGCACAATCCGCCTTCCCCCGAACCCTTGCACCGCGCCATTGCCCGCTTTGGCGGCGTCACCGTGCTGGTGGTCGGCGACCTTATCCTCGATCGCTTCGTCAACGGCGTCATCGAGCGGATTTCGCCGGAAGCGCCGATCCCCGTGCTGCATGGGCGCGGCGAGACCTCGGCCATGGGCGGCGCCGGCAATGTCGTGGCCAACATCGTCTCGCTTGGCGCGCGGGCCATTCCGGTTTCGGTGATCGGCACGGACACCGCCGGCGACAGCCTGGTGCGGATGCTCGGCGAGCTTGGCGCCGAGACAGCGGGGCTTTGGCAGCAGCGCGGCCGCATGACGTCGTCGAAGAGCCGCTTCAGCGCGCTCAACCAGCAGGTGCTGCGCTTCGACGAGGAAGAGATCAAGCCGCTGGACGCGACTGAGCGGGCAGGGCTGATCCGGCATTTCCGCGCGGCACTGGCGGGGGCCGACATCGTCATCCTGTCCGATTACGGCAAGGGCATCCTGCTCGACGGCGTCGCCGCCGAACTCATCGCCATCTGCCGCGAGGCGGGCAAGCCGGTGCTGGTCGATCCGAAGGGCCGCGACTATGCGCGCTATGCCGGCGCGACCGCCATCACCCCCAACCGCAAGGAGCTTGGCGAGGCCGTCGGCCACGCCGTGTTCGCCGATGACGAGATCGTGGCTGCCGCACGCGAACTGATTTCGGCGCATGGTTTCGACTTCGTCGTCGCCACGCGCAGTGAAAAGGGCATGAGCGTCGTCGGCCCGGTCGAGGCGCGCCATATCGCCACCCAGGCGCGCGAAGTGTTCGATGTCTCTGGCGCCGGCGACACGGTGATCGCGACGTTCGCGCTGGCGCTCGCATCGGGAGCCGATCCCGTCGCGGCGGCCTCGATCGCCAATGCCGCCGGCGGCGTCGTGGTCGGAAAACGCGGCACCGCGCGGCTGACGGTCGAGGAGCTGACCGGGGCGCTGTTTCGCTCGCACGGACCGACCGCCCACAAGGATGCCATTCTCGATGCCGCATCGGCCGCGCGCATGGTGGCGGCCTGGAAGGAAGAGGGCCTGAGCGTCGGCTTCACCAATGGCTGCTTCGATATTCTGCATGCCGGCCATGTCAGCCTGCTGCACGCGGCGCGCAGCCAGTGCGACCGGCTGGTGCTCGGCCTCAACAGCGATGCTTCGGTGCGGCGGCTGAAAGGGGCGGGCCGTCCTGTCAACGACCAGCACGACCGCGCCTGCGTGCTCGCGGCCCTTGCCTCGGTCGATGCCGTCATTGTCTTCGAGGAAGATACGCCGCTGGCGCTGATCGAGGCGCTGCTGCCCGACATCCTGGTCAAGGGCGCGGACTATACCATCGACACCGTGGTCGGCGCCGAGGTGGTGCAGAAGGCCGGCGGGCGCGTCGTGCTGGTCGATCTCGTCGCCGGCAAGAGCACCACCGGCACCATCGGCAAATTGCGCGCCGGCTCTACAAGCTGAGGTTTTGATGTCTGAACTGAACGACTATCTGGTCCGCTCGGCGGCCGCGATCACGGCGATGGTCAAGCGTGACCTGACCGGCGAGATGGAACGGGCGGCGAGCGCCGTGGTGACGGCACTTTCATCGGGCAAGGCCTTGCTGATCGCCGGCAATGGCGGTTCGGCGAGCGACGCCATCCACATAGCCGGCGAATTGGTCGGCCGCTTCCTGAAGGAGCGCAAGGCCTACAATGTCATCGCGCTGCCGGCCAATGCGGCGGTGCTGACGGCCTGGGGCAATGATTACGGCTTCGACACGGTGTTCTCGCGCCAGGTCGAGGCGCATGGCACGGTCGGAGGCGTGCTTCTGGCGATCTCGACCAGTGGCAATTCGCCGAGCATCCTGGCCGCCGCCGAACAGGCGCGGATGATGGACATGACGGTGATCGGCCTGACCGGCGACACCGGCGGCAAACTCAAGCCGCTGTGCGATATCCTGCTCAACGTGCCCTCGACCTCGACGCCGATCATCCAGCAGGGGCATCTGTGCCTCTACCATCACCTCTGCGAAGTGGTCGAAGCGCGTCTTAGCAATGGCTGACAGGACGGCGCCGCCACATCCGCTGACCGAGCCGGGCGTGTGGGTCGAGCGCATCGGAAACCGGATTTTCCCGCCGCACCTGCCGGCGCTGTTCCTCGACCGCGACGGCACCATCAACGTCGATACCGATTATCCCAGCGACCCGGCCGAGATAGAGCTCAGGCCGCAGATGCTGCCGGCGATCGCAGCCGCCAACCGGGCGGGAATCCCGGTTGTGGTGGTCACCAACCAGTCCGGCATCGCGCGCGGCTATTTCGGCTGGAGCGCCTTTGCGGCGGTGAACGGCCGCGTGCTCGAGCTGTTGGGCGAGGAGGGCGTGTTCGTCGACATGGTGATTGCCTGCGCCTACCACGAGGCCGGCGTCGGACCACTCGCCATCCCCGATCATCCGATGCGCAAGCCCAATCCAGGCATGCTGGTCGATGTGGGCAAACGCCTTGCTCTCGATCTCCAGCGCTCGCTGATCGTCGGCGACAAGCTTGCCGACATGCAGGCGGGAAAGCGCGCCGGTCTGGCACTGGGCTGGCTGGTCGACGGCGAGGCTGCGGTCCAGCCCGGCTTCGCCATTCGGCCCCTGCGGGGCAGCAGCGACCTTGGTGAGTTGCTCGCCGCCGTTGAAGCGCTCGGCCGGGACAACCGTTCCTGATCCCGGCCTGACGGCTCACGCAGGATCGTTGCGTTCCGAGGCTTCGTAGAGCTTTGCCTCGGTGGCGAAGGAATAGATCATCACCGACATCGAGTAGACGAAGCCGTGCCGGCCGCACAGGAAATAGCGCTTGGCCAGGTAGAATTTCAGGAAGTTGCCGAGCGGCGACAGCACCAGCCGCACAAGGCCGGGCTTCTTGCCCTTCTCGACCAGCGTGACGGCCTTGAGGCTGGAATAGGCGTTGGCCCGGGCGAGACCTTCCTCGATCGATATTTCACGGCGATGCAGCAGGACGCCCTCTTCGATCGTGCCGGTCTCGCCCGGCACGTGGAAGGCTTCGTGCACCCGCGCGGTGAGATCGATGGTGGCGCCCTCCCGACGGAAAAGCCGCATCAGCCTGTTGTGCAGCACCCAGCGATGCGCATAGCCATAGCCCTTCAGCCAATCGCGGCGACGGATGTACCAGCCGCGGATCTTGCCATCGGCGGCCTGCGTGATGGCCACGATCGACTGCCGCAACTGGTCGTCGACGCGCTCGTCCGGGTCGATCGAAAGGCACCAGGGCTGGGTCGCGTGGTCGAGCGAGAATTGCCGCTGACGGGGAAAACCCGGCCAGTCATTGTGCAGCAGCGTTATCGGGTAGCCCTTGGCGATATAGCTTTTGACGCATTCGATGGTGCCATCAGTAGAACCGGAATCGACGATGATGATCTCGGAGCAGAAGTCTATGCTTTCCAGGCACGGGCCGATCATGTCGGCCTCGTTCACGCAGATGATAAGCGCCGAGACCGGGCTTGCAAATCGAGTCATGGTCCCCCTCCCATGGCGGGCCGCCCCCAGAGCAACGCTGCTTTCGCCATCTGTACCCAAGCAAATCCGCACGGAAAACCGTTACACACTTTTCCTGGAATCGCTTGAGAAACCAATTAGCGGTCAGCCAAGCGACGAAGTCCGGCAGAGCCGTCCAGCCTTGTACATCAGCGTCTGTCGAATACCAACGCGGCGCCGGTGTGGCGAAGGCCAGGAATTCGCCAGCGCACAGGCGCTCGCCTCGCCTCAGGGGCGTTCGAAGGAAACCAGGCCCTCATCCTTGACCCGGCGTATGGTGAGAGCGGTGCGCACCGTGTCGACATTCGGCGTCGAGGTCAGCTCCTCGATGACGAAGGTCTGGAAGGCGCCGAGGTCGCTTGCCACGCAGTGCAGCAGGAAATCGGATTCGCCCGAGACCATCCAGGCATCGCGCACGATCGGCCAGCCGCGCGTGCGCTCGGCGAAGGTGCGCAGTTCGGCATCGGCCTGGTGATGCAGGCCGACCAGGCAGAAGGCGACGACATCGAGGCCGAGCGCCGGGGCATTGAGCAGCGCGCGGTAGCCGCGGATGATGCCGGCCTCCTCCAGCCGCTTGACCCGGCGCAGGCAGGGCGGGGCCGAAATGCCGACACGGTTCGACAGCTCGACATTGGTCATGCGCCCATCCGCCTGCAGCTCGCGCAGGATCTTCCAGTCGATGGCGTCGAGGTCGGCTTTCAGCGGCATGGCGGTCTCAGCTCGGCGCAAGAATCTTTCGCGATTTTGTAATTAAACGACTTTTGTGTCGGCGCCAGCCCTCATCAACGCGATTTTTGAATGGTAACGAAAGCGGCAATGGCGCGAATAAGCGCTTTGGGCCGAAGCTTTCCGGGGACGACGGCCCGTTCGTCTTGCTGGCGTGGTTGGCAACCCTTACATTGAGCGCGAATTCCACGTCTTTTTCCAAGGCATCGTCCGCCCGCAGAGGTTTTAGATGACCACCAAGCACGCGCCCGTTCTCATCATCGGTTCCGGCCCCGCAGGCTATACGGCGGCGGTCTATGCCGCGCGCGCCATGCTGAAGCCGATGCTGGTCGCCGGCCTGCAGCAAGGCGGCCAGCTGATGATCACCACCGATGTCGAAAACTATCCCGGCTTCGCCGATCCCATCCAGGGACCGTGGCTGATGGAACAGATGCTGAAGCAGGCAGAGCATGTCGGCACCGACATCATCAACGACATCATCACCGAGGTAGACCTCAACGTGCGGCCGTTTCGCGCCAAGGGCGATTCCGGCACCACCTACACCGCCGACGCGCTGATCATCGCAACCGGCGCGCAGGCCAAGTGGCTGGGCATTCCGACCGAGCAGGATTTCATGGGCTTCGGTGTCTCGGCCTGCGCCACCTGTGACGGCTTCTTCTATCGCGGCAAGGATGTCGCGGTGGTCGGCGGCGGCAATTCGGCGGTGGAAGAGGCGCTCTATTTGTCGAACCTCGCCAAGAGCGTCACGGTCATCCATCGGCGCAGCGACTTCCGCGCCGAGCGCATCCTGCGCGAGCGGCTGCTGCAGAAGGACAATGTCCGCGTCATCTGGGACACGGTGGTCGACGAGATCACCGGCCGCCCCGGCAAGGCGCCGCTGCCACCGTCAGTCGAAGGGCTGAAGCTCAAGCATGCGGTGACCGGTGCCGAAACCCACCTCAAGGTCGACGGTGTGTTCGTGGCGATCGGCCATGCGCCGGCGGTCGAGCTGTTTGTCGGCAAGCTGAAGCAGAAGCCGAACGGTTACTTGTGGACGGCGCCGAATTCGACCCGCACCGACGTGCCCGGCGTGTTCGCGGCCGGCGACGTGACCGACGATGTCTACCGCCAGGCGGTGACGGCGGCGGGGCTCGGCTGCATGGCGGCACTCGAAGCGGAAAAGTATCTCGCCGGCATCGAGGTGCACCGCGAAGCAGCCGAATAACGGCCGCTTTAAACTGTTAAAAAAACGGCTTAGAAACGCCGTGTAAAAGCCTGATTTTTCATTCAGACGCCAAACAGAACGAGGGGAATCATGGCGTTGGACTGGGACAAGCTACGCGTGTTTCACGCTGCGGCGGAAGCGGGGTCGTTTACGCACGCGGCCGAGACATTGCACCTGTCGCAATCGGCGATCTCGCGGCAGGTCAGTGCGCTCGAGCACGATGTCGGCGTGCCGCTGTTCAACCGCCATGCGCGCGGCCTGGTGTTGACCGAACAAGGCGAGATGCTGTTTCGCACGGCGCATGACGTGCTGATGAAGCTCGAGACCATCAAGTCGCGCCTGACCGAGACCAAGGACCGGCCCTCCGGCGTGCTTCGCGTCACGACAACGGTTGGCCTCGGCGCCGGCTGGCTGACCGAACGGGTGCAGGAGTTCATCGAGCTTTATCCGGAAGTCAGCCTGCAGCTGATCCTCGCCAATGAGGAGCTCGACCTCACCATGCGCCAGGCCGATTGCGCCATCCGGCTGCGCCAGCCCCAGCAGCCGGACCTGATCCAGCGCCGCCTGTTCACCGTGCATTTCCACCTCTATGCGGCACCCTCCTATGTCGCCAAGCATGGCAAGCCAGCCTCGGTCGCGGAGCTCAGAAACCATCGCATCGTCACCTTCGGCCTGCCGGTGCCGTCGCATCTGTCGGAGTTGAACTGGCTGGAGACGGTCGGCGATTTCGAGGGCGGCCAACGTGTGCCGTCGCTGCAGATCAACGACATCTTGTCGATCAAGCGCGCCGTGCAGGGCGGCGCAGGCATCGCCATGCTGCCCGATTATGTGATCAACAAGGACTCCGGCTTGGTGCAGCTTTTGCCGGAAACCGAGGTGCCGTCTTTCGACACCTATTTCGCCTATCCCGACGCGATGAAGAACCAGGCCAAGCTGCACGTGTTCCGCGATTTCATTATCGCCAAAGCGCGCAGTTGGTCATTCTAGCCCTAGCGGACGATCGGCAGCACTGGTGATCTGTTCGCCCCGCCAGGGCGTCAGGCGCGGCAGCCAGCCGGGGACGTTGCGTCGATAGGTTTCATAGTCGGCGCCGTAGCGGCGGGCGAGCGTCGGCTCCTCGTAGAATTTGACGAAGGAGCTCATGACAACAGCGCCGATGACGGCATAGCCGACAAGCGTCCAGCTCGAGAACAGCAGCGCCTGGCCGAGGATGATCGACAGCACGGCGACATACATGGGGTTGCGGACATGGCGGTAGATGCCGCCGATCACGAGCTTCTCCGTCGGCGCGACCGGGGCCGGCGTGCCCAGCCCCTCGAGCGCGAAGCTGGCGAAAGCATGCAGCAGAACAGCAGCCGCGGCGACGATGAGGACGCCGCCGGCAGGAACAAAGCCCGGCATGGTGGACCACGGCAGGCGATAATGATCGCTGAGCAGCCAGGGAACCAGCCCGGCGACCACGCCGGGTGCCGCGATGAAGAAGGCCGTGCTGCCGGCGATCGCCGAAAACGTCCGCATTGGCTGCTTTCTCTCCGATTGCCTCAGAAATGGACGTCTGCTGCCTGCTTCGACATCATTGCGTAATTTTGGTGGTTTGGGGCGAAAACCGGTCGCGATTCACGCTTCTGTAGTGACGATTGCGTGGTTGAGCGCCCCATTTTTGACGATTCTGCTGGTCCTATTGGCTCGTGGAATGGGTTGGACCACAGCCTATGTCTTTTTGCATGCGTGTGTTGCAAAATAGATGCTTGTTTCTTGGGCATGTTGAGCACATATATAGATCATCTCCTGGGCGCGTTCTCCTCCCATTAGCGCCCTCGAGTGTTCCCCTCTGGAGGTTAGCCTTAACAGGCACTTCCAATCAAACTCAGCCGGATCTTCACTGATCCGGCTTTTTTGTTGCCCGGACCCTGCCGGGATGGCTGGGAATTCCACGAGAATTGCCGCGTAACAGTGTCATGTAACCTCTGGTAACATGACAACGATGCCTTCCGCTGCTATGAAGAGGCTAGGACGCGGTGTGGTTCGGACGGGAGATGGGGGCATCACTCGTACGGCCCGGGCTCAGGCGGCTACCGCGTCCGAACCCTTTTCCGCCGAAAGCGGCGACTGTACATGCGGCGGGCCTGCCGTTTCCCCTCCCGAGAAAACGGTCCGCAAACAAAACGACGTCCGGCTCCCCGGGCGTCGTTTTTGGTATTTATCCCCTCGAACAAGGGTTCGAGGGGATGGTGTGTCGAAATCAGGATCAGGCGGCCTTGCCGTTGGTATTCATCGCTTCGTCGGCGAGACGGCCGGTGAGTTCGGCCATATGGTCGAAGACGGCGCGATAGCTGGCGACGCCCGCGGTCGCCGAGCGCAGTTCGATGATCAGGTCGCCGATCTCGGCCTGCGGCATTGTCGCCTCGACGACGTCCCATCCCGGCCATCCCGGCCGCGCGTCATAGCCGAGGATCTGGCCGCGCCGCTGCGGGATCAGCGCGATGATCTTCGACGTCGCGTCGGACGGCGTGACGATCTCGACCTTCATCACCGGCTCGAGCAGCACCGGCGAGCAGGCGGCCATGCCTTCCTTCATCGCGAGCTTCGCTGCCATCTGGAAGGCCATGTCGGAGGAATCCACCGCATGGTAGGAGCCGTCCGACAGGTTGACGGCGACGTCGACGACGGGGAAGCCGAGCGGGCCGTTCTTCAAGTAGTCGCGTATGCCTGTCTCCACCGACTGGATGTAGGTCTTCGGCACGACGCCGCCGGTGATGGTGTCGGTGAACTGGAAGCCTGAGCCGCGCGGCAGCGGCTTGATCTCGATCACCACATCGCCGAACTGGCCATGGCCGCCCGACTGCTTCTTGTGGCGGCCGCGCTGCTGCGCCGATTTGCGGATCGTCTCGCGGTAGGGCACCGCGGGCGCGTGGCCTTCGACGGGGATCTGGTTCTTGCCCTCCAGCCGCTCGCGCACGACGCGCAGATGCATTTCGCCATGGCCCGACAGCACCGTCTCGGCCGAGTCCTGGTTGTGGCGCAGGCTGAGCGAGGGATCTTCCTCGGCCAGCCGCTGGATGGCGGCCGACATCTTGACCTCGTCCTTGCGTTCCTTCGGCCGCAGCGCGAAGGCGAAGACCGGCTGCGGCGGCTCGAACGTGAACAGCTGTTTGGTGCCGCCCTTGGCCGAGGTCAGCGTCTGGCCGGTCTTGACCTCGTCCAGCTTGCCCAGCGCCACCGTGTCGCCGGCCTTGGCGGCGGTGAGCTTGAACTGATCCTTGCCGAGCATCTTGTAGATGCCGGAAACCTTGGCGGTGTCGCCGCCGGGCAGCCACAGCTCGGAGCCGTCGGCGACCTGGCCGGACAGGATGCGCGACACCGACAGCTTGCCGCCATGCGGCGTGTGGATGGTCTTCATCACCTGGACCACGGTGGCCCCGCCGTCCGAGGCACCAAGCCGCTTGCGGGTCGCCTCGATGTCGGGTGCGTCGTGGCGGATCGCCTTCAAGAGGCGCAGCACCCCATTGCCCTTTTCGGCGGTGCCGATCAGCACCGGCGTCACCACGCCTTCGCGCAGGTCGGCGGCGAGGTCGTCGAAGATCGCGTCCTTCGGCGGTTCGATCTCCTCGAGCAACTGTTCCATCAGCTGGTCGTCGTGGTCGGCCAGGGTCTCGAGCATGGAGAAGCGCGCCTCCAATTCGCGCGCCTTGTCGTCGCCCGGTATCTGAGCCACCTCGCTTTCGGCATATTCGCGGTAGATGTAGGCGCGTTCCAGCGCCAGATCGATCGAGCCGATGACGACGCCGTCCTTGCGCAGCGGAATCTGGCGCAGCAACAGCGGCACCGAGCTTGCCGGCTGCAGCATCTTCAGCGTGTCGCGTACGCCTGAAATCGCCTTGTCGACCTTGTTGAGGAACAGGATCCGCGGCACGCCGAGATCGTCGAGCTTGCGGATGATGAGCTGCAGGGCAGGGATCTTCTTTTCGTCGGCCTCGGCAACGACCACCGCGAGGTCGCAGGCGGCCAGCACCGGCTCGGCCTCGAAGGAGAATTCGATCGAGCCGGGACAATCGACGAAGGTGATCTGCTCGCCCATGAATTCGGTGGTGGCGATCGTCGCCTCGACGCTCATGGCGTGGGCGCGCGCCTCCGGCGAATGATCCGAGACGGTGCTGCCTGATGAAACGGGATTTTGTCGGGGGATGGCGCCCGTGCGGGCCAATATAGCTTCGAGAAGTGTCGTCTTACCGCTTGCAAAGGGACCGACTATGGCAATGCATTTCGGTCCCGTGCGTCGTCCTCCGGCGCGAGTACCCATGGCTGACCTCCACTCAGGCGTTTCCCTAGGGACCGACTGCTTGCATGGTTCAGGCGTGGTCAGTCGGTCCTGAGCGGCGGCCGGCCTGTTCGACCGTCGCGGGCGGGGTTCTTTTCCTGTTGCCACCTGCCCTGAAGCATCGTCCCACTTGTTTGCCGGCAGGGCAAGGAAAATAGAAATCCGCTGCCGTGTGGTGGTCTCAGGCGCTCAGCGCCAGGGGTTCGGCATCGATGGCGCGAAAGGGCGCGTTGTCGCGCGGCGCCGGCCTGCCAAAGAAGTAGCCCTGGAAACGGTTGCAGCCGGCGGCCTTGGCCAGCGCGAACTCTTCCTGCGTCTCCACGCCTTCCGCCACGATGGTGAAAGGTTCATGGTTAAGGAGAGAAAACCGCTTCTTCCGCCAGGCAGCCGAAACAGCCGGTTGCGCCTCGGGCGATATCGGCCGACAATGCGTTTGCCTCGACGAGCAGCGGCGTTTGCGGCCGGTCGCTTCACCACCAGTTTCAGGATCAGACGATGAAGATCATTGCTTGCGGCAGCGTGTCGACCATCATAGCGCCGGAAAAATACTTCACCGGCCGGGTTCTGCAGACGCCGATCATCGAGGCGGAGGCGCCGGCGCGACTGAGGGCGACACTGGTCAGCTTCGAACCGGGGGCGCGCACCCACTGGCACACACATCCGCTCGGTCAGACGCTCTACGTTACCTCGGGCGCCGGGCTTGCCCAGACATGGGGCGGGCCGGTCCAGGAGATCAGGGCAGGCGACGTGATCTGGTTCGCGCCCGACGAAAAGCACTGGCATGGCGCCGGGCCGAAGACGGCGATGACGCATATCGCCATGCAGGAAGCGCGCGACGGCGTCCATGCCGATTGGCTGGAAGCGGTTTCCGGCGAGCAATATGGCAGCTGAGTCCTGGCCATCCGCGGACGGCAGGCCTATTCGGGCCGCACCATCCTGAGGAACAGAGCGGAAAGGTTTGCAGCGAGCTCTGCACGTTTCATGTTGGGATGGACCATGCCGAAGAATCGCCTGCCGCTCGTCGCCGCCGTCTATCTCGGCACGTTTGTCGCTTTGCTCGACGTCAGCATCGTCAATGTCGCGCTGCCGACCATCCAGCAGGCGCTGCACACCGATTTCGGCGGCATGCAATGGGTGGTCGATGCCTACACGCTGTGCCTGTCGGCCTTCATGCTGTCGTCGGGGCTGATCGGCGACCGCTATGGCCGCAAGCGCTCATGGCTGGCCGGCGTCGGCATCTTCGTTGCCGGTTCGCTGATCTGTGCCGTCGCGCCCAATTTGCCGGCGCTGCTCGCCGGCCGGGTGGTGCAAGGCATCGCCGGCTCGCTGCTCATTCCAGGCGCGTTGTCGATCCTGACGCAGGCCTTCGCCGATCCGCGCCAGCGGGCCGGCGTCATCGGCGGCTGGGCCTCGTTCGCCGCGGTTTCTCTGGTCGTCGGCCCGGTGCTTGGCGGCATTCTGGTGCAGACGGTCGGCTGGCAGAGCATCTTCCTGATCAATTTGCCGCTCGGCCTTTTCACCATCGCGCTGGGCGCTGTGTCGATCGAGGAGACGGCGCATCCCGAACATGCCCATCTCGACCTTGTCGGCCTGGCGCTTTCGATCCTGTGGCTCGGCGCGCTGACCTTCGGCCTGATCTCGGCCGGCGAGAGCGGCTGGGGCGACGCCTGGACCATCACGGCCATCCTTGCCGGCGTAGTCGGCCTGGTGGTCTTCCTTGGCTTCGAGGCGCGCACGCCACGGCCCATGCTGCCGCTTGGCCTGTTCCGCGACGTGCGCTTTGCCGTCGCCAACGTCGCCTCGTTCGCGCTCGGCTTCACCTCCTACAGCTGCGTGTTCTTCTTCTCGATGTTCCTGCAACAGGTGCAGGGCTGGTCGCCGACGCAGACCGGCCTGCGCATGGCGCCGGCCTTTCTTATCCAGATCGTCGTGTCGCCCTGGATCGGCCGGCTGAGTGCCCGCTATGGGCATTCGCTCTTGATGACGGCGGGCTACGTGCTGATCGGGCTTTCGATGCTCGGCATGTGCTGGGCCGGGCCGTCGACGCCATACGCGCTGCTCTGCGCCCTGTTCATCATCAACGGTCTCGGCAACTCGCTGGCGATACCGACCGGCAGTGCCGCCGCCATGTCCTACGCGCCGCGCGAGCGCTCCGGCATGGTGTCGGCCGTCATCAACGCCACCCGCCAGGGCGGGCTGGCCATCGGCATCGCGCTGCTAGGCGCGCTGATGAGCATGCGGGCGACGAGCCTCTTGACCGGATATCTCGGTGACGCCGGTGTCGGCAATGCCGAAGCGGTGGCGCGTGCCGCCATATCACGGCATGATTTCGCGACCGACGCGGCAATCGGCGAGGATGGCGTGCATCGGCTGTTCGCCACCGCCTATGCCGGCGGCTTCCACGCCGCAATGCTGACGGCGGCGATCGCCGCGTTCCTCACCGCCGCTCTGCTGATCATGGTCCTGGCGCCGGCCGAGGCGCGTTCGGCCAGGCAAGCAAAGCAGCAGGCGTAAGGTGCCTGGCCGCCAACAACAACCCGGCGATGATGGCGCCGGGTTTCTTTTGTCGTCAGATCGATCCGATCAGGTCAGCGATGCCGTGAAGCGCTGGATGCGCGTGCAGGCTTCCTCCAGCAGTGCATCCGAGGTCGCATAGGAGATGCGGAAGTTGGGGCCGAGGCCGAAGGCCGAGCCGAACACCACCGCCACGCCTTCCGCCTCGAGCAGTTCCGAGCAGAAGGCCTCGTCGGTGTCGATCACCTTGCCGACCTTGGTCTTCTTGCCGATCAGCTGGGCGCAGGAAGGATAGACATAGAAGGCGCCTTCCGGCGACGGGCACGTGATGCCGCGCGCCTGGTTGAGCATCGAGACGACGAGGTCGCGCCGCCCTTGGAAGATCGCCTTGTTCCTGGCGATGAAGTCCTGCGGGCCGTTGAGCGCCTCGACGGAAGCCCATTGCGCGATGGTGCAGGCGCCCGAGGTCTGCTGGCCCTGGATCATGTCCATCGCCTTGATCAGTTGGACCGGACCGGCGGCATAGCCGATGCGCCAGCCAGTCATGGCATAGGCTTTCGACACGCCGTTCATGGTCAGCGTGCGCTCATAGAGCTTCGGCTCGACCTCGGCGATGGTCTTGAAGACGAAGTCGCCATAGGTCAGGTGCTCGTACATGTCGTCGGTCAGCGTCCAGACATGCGGATGCTTCAACAGCACGTCGGCCAGCGCGCGCAGTTCGGCTTGCGTGTAGGCCGCGCCCGACGGGTTGGACGGCGAGTTCATCAGCAGCCATTTGGTCTTCGGGGTGATCGCCTTTTCCAGCACTTCGGGCGTCAGCTTGAAACCATTCTCGATCGAGGTGTCGGCGAACACCGACGTGCCGCCGCAGATCGCCACCATTTCGGGGTAGCTGACCCAGTAGGGGCGGGGGATGATGACCTCGTCGCCGGGGTTCAATGTCGCCATGAAGGCGTTGAACAGGATCTGCTTGCCGCCGGTGCCGACAATGGTCTGCTCGGGCTTGTAGTCGAGATTGTTCTCGCGCTTGAATTTTTTTGCGATTGCCTCGCGCAGCGGCACGATGCCCGAAACCGGCGGGTACTTGGTCTCGCCACGGCGGATGGCTTCGATCGCCGCATTCTTGATGTTGTCGGGCGTGTCGAAATCCGGTTCGCCGGCGCCGAGGCCGATAATGTCACGGCCGGCATTTTTCAGCTCGCGCGCTTTCTGCGTCACCGCGATGGTGGCGGAAGGCTTTACGCGGGAAAGGGTGTCGGCAAGAAAGGCCATGACCAGATATCTCTCCTTGAGAAGATCGGCGCGGCCAGGAGCGGCCGCGGCGCTTCTCATGTCGCATGATTCCGCTCTGTGCAAGCTTTGTCGGCTGATCCAGACCTCAAGGAGCCGTGATTGCCACCTGTGAGCGGCAACAAAAAATTCATTAACGGGCGGTAAGGGCTTGAGTGGCAGGATCGCAATCCATTCCGCCATTTCGCGGAGCGAGGGACCCTTGTCACGCAGCGTCGGGCTTGCCCATATCATCCGTCATGATGACGGCACCTCGTCAGGTCTCTGGGGCATCTACACGCTGCAGAGCGCCTTCCAGCCGATCTTCGCCTTCAACCAGGGCAAGCTGTCGATTGCCGCCTTCGAAGGGCTGATCCGGCCGTTTCGCGACGGCGAGCCGCAATCGCCGATGGCCTTCTTCTCGACCTGTCCGGCCGCCGACCGCCTGCATGTCGAAGCGCTGACCAGGACGTTGCATCTGCTCAATGCCGGCGCCTGCCTGCCGCAGGAGGCGTCGATCTTCATCAATTTCGACCCGTCGGTGTTCACCGAGCGGTCGATTGCCGACAATGCCCTGCGCGAAATGCGGCTGGTGCTGCACGAGGCCGGCATCGATCCGGGCCGCGTCGTGTGCGAAGTGACCGAGCAGAGGTCGGCTTCGCAGGAGGTCCTGCACAGCTTCGTCGCGGCGTTGCGGGGCAACGGGTTTCGCATCGCCGTCGATGACTATGGCGCTGACGATTCCGATATCAACCGCATCAAGGAATTGCGGCCCGACATCGTCAAGTTCGACGCCACCTGGATCACGCAGCTGATGGAGTCCGGCGCCGGCTTCGCGCTGTTGACGACGATGGTCAAAAGCTTCGAGGAACAAGGCATCCGCACGGTGTTCGAGGGCATCGAGGAAAGGTGGCAGCTGGAACTCGCCGAGAAATCCGGCGCTTCCATGGTCCAGGGTTTCGTGCTTGCGCGGCCGGAACTGGCGCCGACGAGTTTCCGTGTTTTCGGAAAAACTCCGGACCCGGTTGCGGCCGCAAGCGATGCGTCCACCGCCGTCGCCCCACGTGCAGCGCGGCCGGCAAAAGCCTTCGGGCGCAGGGTCGCGCCATGAGGATCGAGCGGCGGCGCAATGTCGGCAAGGCGATCTTCGTCGACGAGATAGGCATCGAATACGGCGTCCACGGCGAGTTCCGCCTGCGCAGTGCCTACCAGCCGATCTTCGCGCCGCTTGGGCGATCGCTGCACGCGGTGGCGGTCGAGGGCCTGATCGAGCCGCACCGCGCCGGCAGGGCAGGGTCGGCGCGGGCGTTCTTCGAAAGCGTTGCCCCGGCGGACCGGCTGTTTGTCGAGACCATGTGCCGGGTGCTGCATCTCAGGAACTTCCACAATATCGGCGTCGACGGGCTCGATCTGTTCTTCAACTACAATCCGATGGTCAACGACCATTCCGGGCGGGCGCTGGCCGAGATCCGGCTGATGAGCCGGCATCTGGGCGAGCTCGGCCTCGCCCCTAGCATGCTGGTCTGCGAGATCACCGAACAGGCGGCGGACGACGCGCTTCTGGCGCGGCTGGTGCGGGAGATGCGGCGCGACGGCATCCGCATCGCCATCGACGATTTCGGCACCGGCCATTCGACCGAGGAGCGGGTGAGCCTGCTTCAGCCCGACATCGTCAAGATCGATGGCGGCTGGTTCGCGCAGTTCTGCCGCCATGCCGCCGCCGAACGCTTCTTCCGCCCGCTGGTCTCCAGCCTGCATGACCGTGGCGCCAGGGTGCTGGTCGAAGGCATCGAGCAGCCCGTCCACCTGCGCGTCGCGCTCGACGGCGGCGTCGACCTGCTGCAGGGTTATCTCCTCGCCCGTCCGGCGCTGGCCGGCACCATCTTCAACGAAGAGCCGCTATCAGTCGATGCTCTGCTGGGCAGGGAGAACAATGTCGTGCCGCTGTTCGGCTAAGCGACTTCGGCGACTGGCGAAAGCGGTGTCACAGCGCCCTTCTCCCCGCTCTACGGGGAGAAGATGGCGGCAGCCAGATGAGGGGCGGCGCCAGCCTTCGTTGTTATCGGCTGTATGATCATTCCTCTTGAAACGTCAGCGCCGCCCCTCATCGCCCTGCCGGGCACTTCTCCCCGTAAACGGGGAGAAGGATGCTCTCATCAGCGCCGCTGATGGTCGCGCCAAAACAAATCATTGGTTGAAGGCACGGCGGCTGCGATAATCGCCTGGTCAAGGCAGATCCGGGAACCGTCCATGATACTCTACAGCATGATCGACAGCGGCAATTGCTACAAGCCGCGCCTGCTGATGGCCAAGCTTGGCCTGGCCTTCACCACGATCGAGGTGAGTTCGCATACTGGCGACACGCGAAAAGCCGATTTCGTCGCCAAGAACCCGAACGCCATGGTGCCGCTGCTCGAACTCGACGACGGCCGCCGGCTGGCCGAATCCAACGCCATCCTGCTCTATCTCGGCGAAGGCACGCGCTTCCTGCCGGCGGACAAGTATGAGCGTGGGCTCGCCTATCAATGGCTGTTCTTCGAGCAATACAGCCACGAGCCCTATATCGCCGTGCGCAAGGCGCTGCTGACCTTCCCCGAACGCGCCAGGGATGCGACGCCCGAGCGGTTGGCGATGACGCTGGAGCGCGGCCACAAGGCGCTCGGCGTGATGAATAGATATCTGGAGAACAACGCTTTCTTCGCCGGAAACGCCTTCAGCGTCGCCGACATCGCGCTCTACGCCTACACGCACACGGCCGAGCAGGGCGGATTCCAGCTCGACGCCTATCCGGCTGTCATGGCCTGGCTTGGCCGTGTCGAGGCGGATCCGGGGCACGTGCCGATCGAGTGGGTTGGGTATTAGAGCGTCCTTCTCCCCGTTTACGGGGAGAAGTGCCCGGCAGGGCGATGAGGGGCAGCGCTGACGTTCCAAAAACTGCCTCTCGCCGACCCAAGCGCATTTATGAAGGACCGCTGGCGCCGCCCCTCATCTGGCTGCCGCCATCTTCTCCCCGTAAACGGGGAGAAGGACGCTCGCTGAACCCCAGACAAACAAAAAAGGCGGGATAAATCCCGCCTTCCCATGCTTGGTAGCCTGATCGGGAGCGTCCGGTCCGGGCTGGCAGCTATCTGCTGTTCCAGCTTGTCGGGTCTTTCCGCTCCGGGCGCGCTTCTCGCGCGACCGTCAGTACATCCGTGACTTGCCGCGCGCCCCGGGCTCTCGCCCGGCGCGCGCCATTCGCAAAATCAGGCTGCCTTGCTCAGAGATCCAGCGGACGACTTGCCAGTGCGGCGGTCCTGCTCGATCTCGAAGTTGATCTTCTGGCCTTCGACCAGGGTCGACAGTCCAGCGCGCTCGACAGCGGAGATGTGGACGAAAACGTCCGCGCCGCCCGCGTCAGGCTGGATGAAGCCGAAGCCCTTGGTGGCGTTGAACCACTTGACCGTTCCAGTTGCCATAAAAATAGTCCTTGCATTTGCTTTGGTTTGACCGGACCGAAGTCCAGCCGGTGTGCATCGAGATTTTGGAGATAGACGTCAGCAAACGCGAAGATCGCGAGGCCCGGATCGATCGGCCGAAATATCAATGGGGCTGATATAGGCTGCTTTCGTTCCAAAAACAAGACTGCGTGAGAAAGCCGTGATTGAGAACTGCCCAACCGCCGCCCCAATCTGGTGAAACCGTCGTGGCAGATCGCGCTGTCCGTGGGCGGCGGATCAGGGGAGGAGACCATGAAAACCATAGTGCTTGCCGCCTGTCTGACGCTGGTGGCCGCCGAGGCGCAGGCCATCTCGCGCTATGACCCGACGCATATGAGCTGCGGCAAGGTGCAGTCGACGATCGCCAGGCAAGGCGCGGTCATCCTGCGCTATCAGTCGAAGCGGGTGCCGGGGCTGCCGCTCTATGACCGCTATGTGCAGAGCCAGCAATTCTGCACAATGGGCGAGGTGAGGACGCGCGCCTATGTGCCGAGCGCTGACACCAAGTCCTGCCCGGTCTACAACTGCAAGCGGCCGGACAATGACCGGCATTTCCGCCGGCGATTTTTCCACAACAATTAGGGGCAGCGCCAATTAGGGGCAGCGTCCGCGCCGGCGGTTCAGAACCCGAAGGATACCTGCGCCGGTGGGGGCGGGCCGACGCGCACGCCTTCCATGGCCAGCATCTTTTCCTTGGTGACGGAGCCGCCCGGCGCCGAGAAGCCGCCAATCTTGCCGCCTGCCGCCAGGATGCGGTGGCAGGGGATCACCAGCGGCACGGGGTTGGCGCCAAGGGCGGCACCGGTTTCGCGCGGCAGGCCGGCATGGCCGGCGCGCTTGGCGAGTTCGCCATAAGTGGTTGTCTCGCCATAGCTGAGCTTGCGTGCCGCGTCGTAGATGGCCAGGCGGAAATCGTCGACGCCGTCGAGATCGACCGGGACATCGGAGAAATCGACGTCCTCGCCGGCGGCGTATGCCTTGATCGAGGCAATGAGCTCGACCACCCATGGCGGCTGGGCCGTCGAGGCGGAAACGCCGCCATGGCGCATCAGCCGCCGCTCCACTGATTCACGGCTGCGTTCGGGCAGGCAGAGCCGGATCAGGCCCTTTTTGCTCCAGGCGATGCCCATGAAACCGATCACTGTTTCTAACACTGCGTGGCCGGCTGTGATCGACGGTGTCGTTTCCATGATGCGCTCCTTTCCGCAAAACGGCGAAATCCGGGATTCCCGCCGGTACATATCAGGAACAATATGGCATCACCGCCCGCGTCTCGCCACCCGAAAACCACCAGATGGCCCCGATTGCTACCCTGGAATCGCTGGTGTAAGGGATTTCTTAACATCCCGACGAACCGGACCCGAGCACGGCTTGCCAGCAAAACAAACCCTTATCGCGATCGGCGTGATCGTGGCGGCAGCCGGCATGAGTGGCTGCACCTCGACTTCGCAGATGAAAGCCGCGCCGTCCCTGACCGAAACCGCGACCGTTGCCGGCAGCGATGCCGGCTTCACCATACCGCTGCCGGAGACGGTTTCCGTGCTGCCGCAATCCTCCGGTATCGCCCCCGTCCAGACCGCCGAATTGACGCCTGGCGCAGCGACCCCGCCGGCGCTTGATCCAGCCGCCCAGCCGGCCGCGGCGACCGCCGCCTTTGCCGGATCGACGCCGGCCGCACCTGCCGTAACCGCTGTCATGACCGCCAACGCCTGGCAGGCGCCGCCGCCGGCCAAGGCGGGCCAGCCCGTCAAGGCGGCTCAGACCTACACCACCGCCGGGCTCATCGTGCCGGCGGTCGCCGGCAGCGGCCAAAAACTGCCTGGGGTGCAGCAGGTTGCCTATGTCGTGCCGCAGAACCCGGCTTCCCTGGTGCAGTTTCCCTCCGCGCCGGTTGATCCGGCGCAGGAGGAGCATACGGGCGTGCGCGGCGACGTCGACCGGCTGATCGTCAAATACGCCGCGCTCTACCAGGTGCCGGTCGATCTGGTGCGCCATGTCGTCAACCGCGAGAGCACCTTCAATCCCAAGGCCTACAACAATGGCCATTGGGGGCTGATGCAGATCAAGCACGCGACGGCGCGTGGCATGGGCTATGACGGCCCGGCCAAGGGCCTGTTCGACGCCGAAACCAATCTGAAATACGCGGTGAAGTATCTGCGCGGCGCCTGGCTGGTGGCGGGCGGCAACGCCAAGAAGGCGGACTGGCTCTACCAGACCGGCTATTATTTCGACGCCAAGCGCAGGGGCCTGCTCGAGGCGACCGGCCTCGGTGTCGACCGCAGGCGGCGTCCGCAGCCCGACGCCTGAGCGCGATGCGTGAACCGCGCCCGCCGGCCCTCAACGACATCCGGCTGCGCAAGCTTCTCGACGAGACGCTCGTTGCACCGCACTGGCCGGATGGTTTTGCCATGCGTTGCTTCGAGCCAGGCGACGCGCCGCCTTTGCATGCACTGCTGAGCGAGGTGTTCGACGACGGCGCCGACGGCCCGTTCGACGAATGGTGGCCGCGCATATCGGCCGATCCCGAATTCGACCCGGCGCTGTGCTTCCTCGTCATCGACGCCAAGGGCCGGCTGGCGGCAGCGGCGCTGTGCTGGACAAGGGCTTTCGTCAAGGATCTCGCCGTTCATCCCGAGGCGCGCGGCAAGGGCATCGGCGAGGCGCTGATGTGGCAAGCCTTCGCCACCTTTCGCGGTCGCGGCGCGGCCCATGTCGACCTCAAGACCAACACGGTCGAGAATGCCGCCGCGGTGCGGCTCTACGAGCGGCTGGGGATGATGCCCGTAGCCTGGGAAGGCTAGGGTGCGTTGATGTTCAGGTGATGCCGGCCTGCGAGCGTCGAACCCCTTCACTTCCGATGCTCACCTCGTCAAGGACGCTCCGCTCCGGTTTTGGGAACCCAAAGCGTCGTTCCGCATTCAGGGACTGGGTGGGAATCTGACGAGCTGTTGACACGCGGAGGTTTCCGTTGCCGGCTCCAAAGGGAGACCCGCCACCGTGAAGCTTTTCCACGCATTTCTGGCGCTTGCGGTAGGTGTTGTGCTTTCGGCCGCTCCGGTGCATGCCGTCGACCTCTCGATCGTGTCGGGAGACACCGGCAACGGCATCAAGGTGCTTCGCGAGATACTCGACCGCTACGAGAAAGAGAGCGGCAACAAGGTTTCCATCGTCGTCCTGCCGCCGTCGACGACCGACCAGTTCGGCCTGTACAGACTGTGGCTTGCAGCCGGCAACAGCGATATCGACGTCTACCAGACCGACGTCATCTGGGCGCCGCAGCTCGCCAGCCAGCTCGTCGACCTGACCGCGGCGGCCAAGGATGTCGTCGGCGCCCATTTCCCGTCGATCATCCAGTCGCAGACCGTCAATGGCAAGCTCGTCGCCTTGTCGATCTTCACCGATGCGCCGGCGCTCTACTATCGCAAGGATCTCCTCGACAAATACGGCGCCAAGGTGCCGGGCACCTGGAAGGAGCTGGCCGACACAGCCAAGCTGGTCATGGACAAGGAACGCGCGGCCGGCAACAAGGACATCTGGGGCTTCGTCTTCCAGGGCAATGCCTATGAGGGGCTGACCTGCAACGCGCTCGAATGGGTGATGTCGAATGGCGGCGGCCAGATCATCGGGCCGGATGGCACCGTCTCCATCAATAACCCGCAAGCGGCGGCCGCGCTCGACATGGCCAAGGGGTGGGTTGGAACCATCTCGCCGCCCGGCGTGCTTGCCTATCAGGAAGAGGAATCGCGCGGCGTCTGGCAGACCGGCAACGCCGTGTTCATGCGAAACTGGCCGTATGCCTATGCGCTTGGCAACAGCGAAGCCTCGCCGATCAAGGGCAAGTTCGACGTGGCGCCTTTGCCGGCCGGCACAGGTGAGGGCGCCCGGCCGGTCGCGACGCTGGGTGGCTGGAACCTCGCGGTCTCCAAATATTCCAAGCACACCGACGCGGCGATCGAGCTGGCCAAATTCATCGCCTCGCCAGAAATGCAGAAATTCCGGACGCTCAAGACATCCAACCTGCCGACCATCCAGGCGCTCTACGACGATGCCGACATCGCCAGGCAACAGCCGATCGTGCCGCGTTGGAAACAGATATTCCTCAACGCGGTGCCGCGTCCCTCCGCCACCGTCAAGATCAAATACAACGAAGCATCGAGCCAGTTCTGGACGGCGGTGCATAACACCTTGTCCGGCGAAGGCAGCGCCGCCGACAATCTGGCCGACCTCGAAGCGAGACTGACCAAGCTGAAAGGCAAGGGCTGGTGAGCGTCACGCCTGTGAAGCGATCGCGACTGATGGCGCAGCGCGTGCGCTCGGCATGGCTGTTCGTGGCGCCGATGCTCCTGGTGCTTGCCGCCGTTGCCGGCTGGCCGCTCGCCCGCACCGTCTATTTCAGCTTCACCGACGCCTCGCTGGCGGATCTCGATGCCCGCCGGTTTGTCGGCTTCGACAATTATTTCTCGGTGCTGCGCCTGCCGAGCGGCCGGGTGATCCATGACGGGCTGCTGGTCGACCCGGTCTGGTGGCGCGCCGTCTGGAACACGGTGCGTTTCGCGGTGATTTCGGTGACCTGCGAGACGATCCTCGGCACGATCGTCGCCCTGGTGCTCAACGCCCAGTTCGCCGGCCGCGGCATCGTCAGGGCGGCGATCCTCATCCCGTGGGCGATCCCGACGATCGTTTCGGCCAAGATGTGGCAATGGATGCTCAACGACCAGTTCGGCATCATCAATGTCGTGCTGGTCAACCTTGGCCTGATCAGCGGCAAGATCGCCTGGACGGCCAGCGCCGACACGGCAATGGTGGCCGTCCTCATCGTCGACATCTGGAAGACGACACCGTTCATGGCGCTGCTGATCCTTGCGGCACTGCAGATGCTGCCGGGCGAGATAATCGAGGTCGCCAAGCTCGACGGCGCCAATCCGTGGCAGATCTTCTGGCGGGTGACCCTGCCGCTGATCCGCCCGGCGGTGCTGGTGGCCGTGATCTTCCGCGCGCTCGACGCGCTGCGCATCTTCGACCTGATCTACGTGCTGACGCCCAACAATGTGCACACCAAGTCGATGTCGGTGTTCGCCCGCGAGAACCTGTTCGAGTTCGACAAGTTCGCCTATGGCTCCGCCGCGTCGACCTTGCTTTTCCTGATCCTGGCCCTGCTTTCCATCGCCTATATCCGGATCGGCCGGATCAGCCTGGACGGAGGCCGCTGAGATGCGGATGCTGAAGCGAACGGCCTTCTACCTGCTGGTCGCGGTGATCGCCTTCGTCGCGGTGTTCCCGTTCTACTACGCCGTCGTCACCAGCCTGAAATCGGGAACCGAGCTGTTCCAGGCCGACCTCTGGCCGAAAACGCCAAGCCTCGCCAACTACCGCAACGTGCTGACCGAAGGCAGCTTCGTGCGCAACCTGGTGAATTCGCTGGTCGTCTCGAGCGCGGTCGTCCTGTTCTCGCTGCTGCTCGGCGTCACCGCCGCTTACGCGCTGGCGCGCATCCGCTTCCGCGGCCGCTCGGCGCTGCTGCTCGCCATCCTGTCGGTCTCGATGTTCCCGCAGGTGGCGGTGCTGGCCGGGCTGTTCGAACTGGTGCGCATGTTCGGTCTCTACAATTCGCTGTTCGCGCTGATCTTCTCCTACATGATCTTCACCTTGCCGTTCACCGTCTGGGTGCTCACCGCCTTCGTCCGCGACCTGCCGGTCGAGGTCGAGGAGGCGGCGATCCTGGACGGCGCCACGCCATGGATCATCATCACGCGGATCTTCCTGCCGCTGATGTGGCCGGCGCTGGCCACCACTGGGCTCCTGGCCTTTATCGGTGCTTGGAACGAGTTCCTGTTTGCCCTGACCTTCACCTCCAACAATGCGCAGCGGACCGTGCCGGTGGCGATCGCGCTGCTTTCCGGCAACTCGCAGTTCGAGATCCCCTGGGGCAACATCATGGCCGCATCGGTGATCGTCACCGTGCCGCTGGTGGTGCTGGTGCTGATCTTCCAGCGCAAGATCGTCTCCGGCCTCACCGCCGGCGGGGTCAAGGGGTGACACGGTTTCCCCGCGGCAGATCTGGAAAGGAACTGTCCACCAAGACGGCAGGCCGTGTCTTGCCTCCACTCCTTCGGTTGCTAAGGTCCGCCTGCGTGGGGCTTGTTGAAACAGGAGGAAACGCGATGCGGTTTCTGCTTTCCAGCCTTGCTACTCTGCTCCTTGCCGCTCCGCTGCTTGCCGTCCCGGCGCGGGCCGCCGCCGACTGCGCCAACGCGCAGGACCAGACGACCATGAATCAATGCGCCGGCAAGGATTTCGACGCGGCAGACAAGAAGCTCAACGACGCCTACAAGCAGATCGAGGGCCGGCTGAAGGACGATGCGGCATCGAAGAAGTTGCTGGTCGACGCGCAGCGCGGCTGGGTCGCCTTCCGCGACGCCGAATGCAAGTTCCGGGGTGGTCCGATCGACCAGGCGGGTACCGTCTATCCGATGGTCGTCGCCAATTGCCGGACGGCGCTCACCAACGATCGGCTGAAGGATTTCCAGACCTATCTCAACTGCCCTGAAGGCGAGTTGAACTGCCCGGTGCCGACGGCGCAGTAGCGTTCGTCCATCCCATCGGGAAGATATGCCCCTCCCGTCGCCGGGCGGCGTGCAAAAAATGTCGGGACCGATCGTCGCCAAACGTCCTTGGGTCGCAGAGCAACAGCGCCGGGACGCCGGCGCCGACTTAAGGGAGCCGATCATGATCACCTTTCCCAACGAATCCGCCAGATACCGCACCGCCCGCGAAAAGCTGCTGAAGAAGGAAATCGAGCTGCGCCGCGCCATGGAAGCCGTGGCCGAGGCGCGGCGGGCGCTGCCGCCAGGCGGGCTGATCCGCCAGGACTATGTCTTCGATGCGCCCGATGCCGACGGCAGGCCGGCGAAGACAAAACTGTCGGAGCTGTTCGCGCCGGGCAAGGATACGCTCATTCTCTACCAGATGATGTTTCCGCGCCATCCCCAGGAAACACGCGACGTGGCGACATCGGGCGGCACGGCCAGGCTCGCCCGGCCGGACCAGCCGTGCCCGTCCTGCACGGCGCTGCTCGACCAGTGGGACGGCGCCGTCGGCCACCTCGAAGCCGCCGGCTTCAACTTTGCCGTGGTGGCCAAGACCGCATTGGAAAACCTGGTCACGCTCGGCCGCGATCGCGGCTGGAAGAACATGCGGCTGGTGTCGTCGGCCGCCAACAGCTTCAAGCGCGACTACAATGCTGAGGACGCCGGCGGCGCGCAGATCCCGCTGCTGTCGGTGTTCCACCGCGACGGCGACGGCATCAGGCATTTCTGGTCGTCCGAGCTCGGCTTCGCGCCGCCGGAGCCCGGCCAGGACCCGCGCGCCATCGGCACCTGCGAGATCCTGTGGAACCTGATGGATTTTACCCCGCAAGGCCGGCCGGATTGGCATGAGCAGCTGCAGTATGGGGCGGGGTGTTGTCACTGACATCACGACGTTTCGGCTCAGTCTCCGCGCTTCACCCTGGAATGGCTTTTCGGCAAGTGGTCGCTATGCCACCTGCTCGAGGAGCCAGGCAGGGCTCGTGCCTGCTTCGGCCGGAACATCGGAAGGCCCGCTGCATTGATAGGAGACGGTTTCGACGCCCTTCACGGATTCGAAATGCGACCGACAGTTAGCAGCCTGTGGGACCTGGTGCGGGAAAGCGTGGTTGGCTTTGTCAACGACAATGCCCTTAGCCATGGCGCGGCGATGGCCTTTTATGCCGCCACGTCGCTGGCCCCGGTTCTGATAATTGTCATCGCGATAGCAGGCATTGCGTTTGGGCATGACGCAGCGCAGCTGGCTTTGTCTGCTCAGATCTCGGGGCTGATGGGTTCAGAAAGTGCGGCGCTCCTTCAAACCGCGCTCGAAGGGGCATCCAGCAAATCATCGGGGACCTTGGCGGCCATCATCGGCACCGCCACTTTGCTCGTCACCGCCTCCGCGGTGTTTGGCGAGATGCAGCAGGCGCTGAATGCAATATGGAAGGTTGAAGCGAAAGGGAGTTCGCTGTCGCGGCTCCTGCGCGCCCGAGCGGCAAGTCTTGGCCTTGTCGCCGCCCTCGGCTTTATGTTGCTGGTCTCCTTGGTGGCGAGCGCGGCGATCTCGGCTTTGGGCGGCGTGATCAGCGCTCGATTGCCGTTCGGCGAATTTGTTCTGAGCGCGATCAACACCCTGATATCCTTTTCCCTGATCACCGTGATGTTCGCCGCGATCTACAAGGTCCTGCCGGACCGTGCCTTGCAATGGCGGGATGTCTGGATCGGTGCTGTCGTGACCGCCGCTCTGTTCACATTGGGGAAGTCGCTTATCGGTTGGTATATCGGCACAAGTGCAATCGCTTCCTCATATGGCGCGGCCGGAGGGCTGCTCGTCATACTGCTCTGGGTCTACTATTCATCACAGATCTTTCTGCTCGGTGCGGAGTTGACCCGCGCCTATTCCGTTCGGCATGGCAGCAGGTCCGATCTGTACGGGCTGGTTCACAATGCTCCCATTTCAGAAAACCTTGTTTCAATTCGCCGCGGGACCGGCGCGTCGGGCGTCGTCGCGTTGTTGGCGGTGGCGTGCGTGAGCGCAACGATGACGGCCTTCATGCTGGGGCCTCGCCGCCCGTAGAGGAGCGGTCACGCCGCAATCGCGAGGCCGCTTTCATCCCTTCCCGGAAGGGAGAAGCGGCGCGTCGGCAACCTCACCGCCTCTGCCGCGTTGGGCCTTCGAGGACACCTCTCACGGAGCGCTTCGATGAAACCGCATCTCGCCGCCGCCATGCTGGCCCTTCTGGCCGGAACGCCTTCAGCCTTTTCCCAACAGCCGTCCGGCGACGTGCCGCCGGTCTCCGAGAACAAGGTCGACACCGAAACCTTCGCCAGGACCCTGGCCAGCGCCGACCGCTTCGAGATCGAAAGCGGCAAGCTGGCCGAGAAAAAAGGCGTCGCGGCGGATGTGAAGGATTTCGCCGGGCTGATGGTCAAGGACCACACCAAGGCCGGCGAAGATTTCAAGGCGGCGCTTGAAAAGAGCCAGACCACGGCGTCCGTCACCCCCGAAGGCCCGCCGCTGCTGCCGAACGACCAGGCGATGCTCGACCAGCTCAAGGCGCTCGACGGCGACGCCTTCCAGGCCAAATACATCACCTTGCAGACGCAGGCGCACAAGCAGGCCGTGGCGATGGTTTCGACCTATGCGCAGTCCGGCGACGACCCGGCGCTGAAGGAATTCGCCAAGAAGACGCTCGAAACGCTGAAGATGCACGAGATGCATTTGAAGGATTTGGCGGCGGTGCATTAGGGGAGCGAGGCGGCCACTGCGGCACCATCCATTTGACGTTTGCGCTGCCCCTCATTGCCCTGCCGGGCATTTCTCCCCGTAAACGGGGAGAAAGACGCCTGCGCCGGGCTTCGCTAATCCTGTTCGCTGCCGGAGAAGAGCCGGCGTTGCGACAGCCCCTTCGCCCCGTTTACGGGGAGAAGATGCCGGCAGGCAGATGAGGGGCAGCGCTGACTTCGATGGTTTGGTGGTGAGCGGTCGTATAAACTTCGCCCACCACCATGGAGCCACCCATGCCCAGGATCGACCTCTCCGCCGTACCCGTCCGCAAAGGCTCCGGCTATCCCGCGCCCTTCGACGCCCCTTGCGCCGAGCGCACGCGCCGGCGCCTGGGTGACGCTGGCGGACTCAGCGATTTCGGCGTCAACCTGATGACGCTGCCGCCCGGCGGCTGGTCGAGCCAGCGCCATTGGCACAGCCATGAGGACGAGTTCGTCTATGTGCTGGAAGGCGAGCTGACGCTGGTCGAGGATGGCGGCGAGACGCTGCTCAAGGCGGGCGATAGTGCTGCCTTCGCCAAGAACAGCGGCAACGGCCATCATATGATCAACCGCTCGTCGGCCACGGCGCGCTACATCGAGGTCGGCTCGCGCAATCGCGACGATGTCATCACCTGCTCCGACATCGACATGATGAGCCCGAGCTCGGATGGCCGGTTTTTGCACAAGGATGGCACGCCGTATCCGGGGCAGGGGTGAGGGCGGCGACGCGGGACTTTCCTTCTCCCCTTGTGGGGTGAGAAGCGGTCCGCGTAGCGGACGAAAAGCCAATTGCTTGGCTTTTCGAGCTTCGAACGCCCTGAGCCTGCGAAGGGCCGGGCGGTGGCCGATCCACCTGCCGGGTCCCCGCTGCTTCGCAGCGTCCCGGCGTTCGCCGGCCTTTCATCGTGCCACTGGCACGATGAATTCGCTTCGCGAACCGGGCTGCTCACCCCACAAGGGGAGAAGGGAAAGACTGGCGTTCCGCCAGTGCCGGGATAAGCTCCTTGCCAACCCAGGGGGAACCACCATGAAGAAACAAGTCATCGAAGTGCCTGTTATGTCGGACAAGGTGCGCGCACTCGGCCTGCCCTGCTCGACGGCGGTGAAGGCCAATGGTTTCGTCTTCATCTCGGCGACGCCGCCGGTGGATATGGTGACCGGCGAGATGGTGCGCGGCGACATCGAAACCCAGACCGAGGCGTCGCTGAAGGCGCTGAAACACTGCCTGGAAGCGGCCGGCACCTCGCTCGACAATGTGGTGATGGTGCGCATCTACGCCGTCAATTCCGGCTTCTACAACGCCATCAACCGGGTCTATGCGCGGTACTTCTCGACGAACCCGCCGGCGCGGAGTTTCGTGCCGGTGGCGTCTTGGCCGATGGAGTTTGATATTGAGATTGAGTGTGTGGCGGTGGCGTGAATTTTCCTTCGCGAACCGGCATCCATGCTGGTTATTTCCTGAAATTTGGGGTCTGCAAAACGCCGCTTCATGGTGGCGGGTGGTCTCCATTGTCGGCGACTTCGGACGACAACATCGAGCGCTGGCGTTCAGCATGGAGCGAGATAGGCTCGCCGTAACCACACGGAGATCGTCATGACCAAGGAAATCGTCGAAGTGCCAGTGCTGTCGGCAGCGGTGCGCGCGCTCGGCGTGCCGTTGTCGCTGGTGACCAAGGCTGCCGGGCTGGTCTTCGTCTCCGGCACGCCACCGCTCGATCTTTTGACCGGCAAGCTGGTCAAGGGCGACATCGAGGTGCAGACCGAGGCGTCGCTGAAGGCGCTGAAACATTGCCTGGAAGCGGCCGGCACCTCGCTGGACAATGTGGTGATGGTGCGCATCTACGCCGTCAATTCCGGCTTCTACGGCGCCATCAACCGGGTCTATGCGCAGTATTTCCCGGAAAACGCGCCATCTCGGACATTTGTGCCGGTGGCGTCCTGGCCGATGGAGTTTGATATCGAGATTGAGTGTGTGGCGGTGGGGTGACGAGTAGCGACTGCAGATGCGCTGCTATTTTGAATGAACGATTCGAAATTCTCCGAGAGATAACTATATTGAGAAAAGTTCGACTGCCATCTATCCCGTTGTTTTGCGAATGGTCCACTCTTATTTTTATAGCTAAAGTGAATGCGAACAGGTCAACCAATCAAGCATCATTTTCTGCCAGTTTTCTACTTGAAGCGCTGGGCCCAAACTGATGGTCGGCTGATTGAATTTAGTAAGCCTTTCGGCGATGAGGTGAAGCCTAAGCGAGTTCACCCCGAGGGCACTGGTTACATATCGAGGCTTTACGCCATTCAAGGTCTGCCCGACGAAGTCGCGCACGAGATGGAGCGCGAGTTTCTATCTCCAATCGACAGCAGGGCTGCTGATGCGCTTAAGACTATGCTTGACGGCGGAGAGTTCTCAACGACGCAACGGCTCGCCTGGGCGGGGTTCATTGCCACGCTTTTGTCGCGAATGCCTTCAGATATTAAAACACTGCATCAAACCATAATGGAGCTTTTTTCGACGATTGCCCCAGGTTTTGAGAACATCTTTCAGGCGCTCAAGCCCGAAAACGAGGTTCGAACCTTCGAACAAATGACTGAAGAATTGCTGGCGAGCGCTGCACCTCGTGTAATCAACCATGCGAAAAGTTTGATGTCGAACCAACGCTTGCTATCTGGTTTGGCCGCCATGGAATGGTCTGTTTTGACAGTGGATAGGGCGGGAAACGAATTCCTCACTTCGGATCGACCGGTGATCCATACAAACGTCTTGGGCCGCACAGATTCCCATCTTGTCGTACCTATTGGGCCGCGAAGACTGTTTGTTGCGGTCAGCGATCGAACGTTGATGGAAAAAATTAAGAGCGTTGGGGAAGACAAGCTGGTTAGTGCCACAAACGCTGCTGTTGTCGGCGCCGCAGATAAGTTCGTTTACGGCCGCTCCGATAGCCAACTTCGTTTCGTCCAAAATCGTATGGGAGGAACCCCGGTTCTTTCCCTCATCGAGCGGATGAGAGTGTTGCAAAAGTCGCATTCCGATGACGTCTTAAAGACCTTACGTGAACTGGCAATTCCCGCTCGAAACGGGCTTGAGTAGCACTGCCCCTCATCCGCCTGCCGGCACCTTCTCCCCGTTGAACGGGGAGAAGGGAGCTAATCTCCTAAGCAAAATACTCCTGCAGCGGCCTGACCTCCAGGCTCCCCGCCTTCAGCGCCGCGATCGCCTCCGCAACAGCCGCCGCACCCGACAGTGTCGTGTAATACGGCACCTTCTGCATCAGCGTCGCCCTGCGCAGCGACTTGGAGTCCGACACCGCCTTCTGGCCGTCCGTCGTGTTGAAGACGATCTGCACCTGGCGGTTGCGGATGGCGTCCTCGATATGGGGACGGCCTTCCAGCACCTTGTTGATTTTCTCGGCGTCGACGCCGTTTTCGGCGAGGAAGCGTTGCGTGCCTGACGTCGCCAGCACCTTGAAGCCGAGGCCGGTCAGACGTTTGACCGCCGGCAAGATGCCTTTCTTGTCCTCGTCGCGCACCGAGACGAACAGCGTGCCCGAACGCGGCAGGTCGACGCCGGCACCGAGCTGGCTCTTGGCGAAGGCCAGCGCGAAGTCGCGGTCGAGGCCCATGACCTCGCCGGTCGAGCGCATTTCCGGGCCGAGCAATATGTCGACGCCGGGGAAGCGGGCGAAGGGGAAGACGGCTTCCTTGACCGCGATGTGGCCGGGGTTTCTGGGGTCGGGCATGGCGCCGTAATGGGCGAAGGCGTCTTCAAGCGTCTCGCCGGCCATGATGCGGGCTGCAATTTTCGCAATGGGACGCCCGATGGTCTTGGCGACGAAGGGCACCGTGCGCGACGCGCGCGGGTTGACCTCCAGCACATAGACCGTGCCGTCCTTGATCGCGTACTGCACGTTCATCAGCCCGCCGACATTGAGCGCGCGGGCAAGTGCGGCCGTCTGGCGCTCCAGCTCGTCGACCAGCTCCGAGGGCAGCGAGTGAACGGGGAGCGAGCAGGCACTGTCGCCCGAATGGATGCCGGCCTCCTCGATGTGTTCGAGGATGCCGGAGACGAAGGTCGCCTTGCCATCGCAGAGGCAATCGACATCGACCTCGATGGCGCCCGAGAGATAGGTGTCGAACAAAAGCGGGTTCTTGCCCAGCAGCGTGTTGATCTGGCCGGTCTTGTCGTTGGGGTATTTCTGCTTGATGTCCTCCGGCACCAGGCCGGGCACGGTGTCGAGCAGGTAGGATTGCAGCATGCTCTCGTCATGGATGATCTGCATGGCGCGGCCGCCAAGCACATAGGACGGGCGCACCACCAAGGGGAAGCCGAGCTCGCCGGCGACGAGGCGGGCCTGCTCGACCGAATAGGCGATGCCGTTCTTCGGCTGGCTGAGGTTGAGCTTGTGCAGCAGCTTCTGGAAGCGGTCGCGGTCCTCGGCCAGATCGATCATGTCGGGCGAGGTGCCAAGGATCGGAATGCCGGCCTTCTCCAACGCGTCGGCCAGCTTCAGCGGCGTCTGGCCGCCGAACTGGACGATGACGCCGACCAGTTCGCCCGAGGCCTGCTCGGCGCGCAGGATCTCCAGCACGTCCTCCGCTGTCAGCGGATCGAAATAGAGCCGGTCCGACGTGTCGTAGTCGGTCGAGACCGTCTCCGGGTTGCAGTTGATCATGATCGCTTCATAGCCGGCATCGCGCAGCGCGAAGGCCGCATGGCAGCAGCAATAGTCGAACTCTATGCCCTGGCCGATGCGGTTCGGTCCGCCGCCGAGGATGACGACCTTCTTGCGCGACGAGACCTGCGCCTCGTTGGCGAGCGCGCCGGCGAACGGCACTTCATAGGTCGAGTACATGTAGGCGGTGGGCGAGGCGAATTCGGCCGCACAGGTGTCGATGCGCTTGTAGACGGGATGAACGTCGAGCTTGTCGCGGATCTTCGCCACCACTTCGGCGTCGGTCCTGGTCAGCGACGCCAGGCGGGCATCGGAGAACCCCATGGCCTTCAGCATGCGCAGATTGACGGCGTCGGCTGGCAAGCCGTGCTCGCGGATGCGGGCTTCCATGGCGAGGATGCCTGCGATCTGTTCGAGGAACCACGGGTCGATCTTGCACATTGCGTGCACGTCTTCCAGCGAGGTGCCCATGCGGATCGCCTGCGCCACCATGCGCAGCCGGTCGGGCGTCGGCGTGCCGAGCGCGGCACGGATGGCGTTGCGGTCGTCGGCGTGGTTGGCAGCCGTCGCCCCATGGCCGAGGCCGGGGATCTCGATCTCGTCGAGGCCGGTCAGGCCGGTTTCCAGGCCACGCAGCGCCTTCTGCAGCGATTCCTGGAAGGTGCGGCCAATGGCCATGACTTCGCCGACCGACTTCATGGCTGTCGTCAGCACCGGCTCGGCGCCGGGGAATTTCTCGAAGGCAAAGCGCGGGATCTTCGTCACGACATAATCGATCGACGGCTCGAACGAAGCAGGCGTGGCGCCGCCGGTGATGTCGTTCTCCAGCTCGTCCAGCGTGTAGCCGACGGCAAGCTTGGCGGCGATCTTGGCGATCGGGAAGCCGGTCGCCTTCGACGCCAGGGCCGACGAGCGCGAGACGCGCGGGTTCATCTCGATGACGACGAGGCGGCCATCGGCCGGATTGACGGCGAACTGCACGTTGGAACCGCCGGTCTCGACGCCGATCTCGCGCAGCACCGCGATCGAGGCGTTGCGCATCATCTGGTATTCTTTGTCGGTCAAGGTCAGGGCAGGGGCGACGGTAATCGAGTCGCCGGTGTGGACGCCCATCGGATCGATGTTCTCGATCGAGCAGACGATGATGCAATTGTCCGCCTTGTCGCGGACGACCTCCATCTCGTACTCCTTCCAGCCGAGCACGCTTTCCTCGATCAGCACTTCGGTGGTCGGCGACGCGTCGAGGCCGGACTGGACGATGTCGTAGAATTCGGCCCTGTTGTAGGCGATGCCGCCGCCGGTGCCGCCCATGGTGAAGGAGGGGCGGATGATGGCGGGCAGGCCGACATGGTCGAGCGCCTGGGCGGCGATCGCCATGGCGTGGCTGATGTAGCGCTGCTTGCGGTCGCCTTCGCCGAGGTTCCAGCGGGTTTCCAGCGCGTCGAGTTCGGCGTCGAGATTGTCCGGCTTCTCGGCCTTGAGCGCGGCGCGCTCCGCCTCGTGCGTCTTGCGGTCGGCGTTCTTGACGTCGGTGGCGTTGGCCAGCATCGACTTCGGCGTTTCCAGGCCGATCTTGCTCATCGCCTCGCGGAACAGCGCGCGGTCCTCGGCCTTGTCGATGGCCGTGGCGTCGGCGCCGATCATCTCGACATTGTAACGGTCGAGCACGCCCATGCGGCGCAGCGACAAAGCGGTGTTGAGCGCGGTCTGGCCGCCCATGGTCGGCAGCAGCGCGTCCGGCCGCTCCTTGGCGATGATCTTGGCGACCACCTCCGGCGTGATCGGCTCGATATAGGTGGCGTCGGCCAGTTCCGGGTCGGTCATGATCGTGGCCGGGTTGGAATTGACCAGGATGACGCGGAAGCCTTCCTCCTTAAGCGCCTTGCATGCCTGGGTGCCGGAATAGTCGAACTCGCAGGCCTGACCTATGACGATGGGGCCGGCCCCGATGATCAGGATCGACTTGATGTCGGTGCGTCTTGGCATGTCATAGGTCCGTTCGGCGGGCGGCTTGCACAAAAAACCGGGACGGGAAGACCCGGCCGGTTGTGCTCGCGATTCTGGTATCAGGCTAGGTGGGCCTTATAGGGAAGAGTTTTGGCGGATGTAACCCCGAAAATGCTGGATTAGGCAGTAGGAAATAGGCAGTAGGGATTGGGCAGTAGGCAGTAGGGCTTTTCAAGCGCCTTGGACGTACGCCCCTACTGCCTAGTGCCTAATCCCTACTGCCCAATCCCTAGCGTCCAAACGCTACCGTGTCGGTGATCTCGAAGCGTTCGGAGACGCCGATGCGGATCATGCTCAGGCTGCCCTCGCGGGTGAAGCGGAAATCGCCCTTGGTGTCCGAACCGGCCGGCAGGCCGGCATAGAAGGAGATGAGGCGCGTGCCGCCGTCGGGCCAGGTCACTGTGATATCGGCCTTGTCCGCGCCCTTGTGCACGATGGCGGCCGCGCAGCGCTGCATCGGCTGGCCGACATAGCGGGCGCAGGGGATTTCGACGCCGCCGCCCTGGGCAAGGGAGGTCGGCTGCGGCGGCAGTTCGGCGACGGTCTGCGTGTCGACGGCGGGCGCGGCGCCATCAGGACGCGGTGTGGGAACGGGAAGCGATCCGGCCGGCGAGCCGCTGTCCGCGGCTGCATCCTGGGCGACGGCGGGGATTTCTCCGGTCGGCGGGGTTTCATTCGCCGCCAGCGCCAGGCCGTAGGCATCCTGCATGGCGATCTCGGCGGCGGACTTGACCGGGGCTTCCGGCGTGTCGGGATGGGCCGCGCCGCCGAGCCGCGCCGTCAGGTCGGGCTGTACCGCCGGCGGCGGCGCATCGGGCGCCGCGCCTTCATCGGCCGCCTGGCCGACGGGCACCGTTGCCGGGTTGACGGGAACGAGGTAGCGCGCCGGGGCCCAGCCGCTGGCTTTGGGGTTGTCTGTCTCGACCTTGCACCAGGGGTGCCCGTCAATGTCGTTGCAGCCGAGGTTCCTGACGCTGGCGCCGGCGGCCAGACGCGCCTCGGTCTTGCCGGTCGCCGACGGTTTGGCGCGGACGTTGAGCAGGTCGTCAGGCGCGAGACCGGTGACGACGGAGATGAAGGGCGTCTCTTCGGCATGGGCCGGGGCAATGGCGGACCACGCCGCCATCAGTAGCGGAGCGGCCATCAGCGCCAAGAGCGTTGTCCGCAGCGTAATTCGGCGCCTCGTCACTTGGCTGTCGGCGATCAATTGCATTCCCAAAGGCACCGCCAGAACCCAAAACGCTGCCGCACGCGAAGCCGGTTTTATAAGCGACGCTGCGCCGCCGTGTCTACAAGCGAGATGTTTTGCGCCTTGGCCGCGAAGGCGTTTGAGCAGGTCGGATGAGGCTACCGGCATGAACGCAAGGCATTCCCCGGGGCATGAGCTTCGCTCAGCCCTGGGCATGAAGCAAGCTTCAGTCCGGCATGAAGCAAGCTTCAGCCTGGCATGAAGCCGGTCCTCAGCGCGTTGGCCCATTCTGGGCGTCCCGCCTGTTCGGCCTGTCGTGCCGCCGCCGCGTGGTCGTAGTCGACGGCGATCGTCTCGAAACGGTCGGGCCGGCCTTCGCCACCCAAGGTGACGATGCCGTAGCGCGCATGCGGCGAGCCTTGTTCGGAAACATGCGCCGGCGGGGTGGAATCATCATAGGCGGGGCAGCCGATGCTGCCCGGATTGAAGATGACGGGACCGTCGGGGATGCGGATCAGTTCCGGGCGGTGGCTGTGGCCGCACAGCGCGATGCGGCAGGCCCGGTCGAGCGCCTTGAGCCGCCGCCTGATCGACGCCAGCGGCGCGCGCACCAGCTGGCCATCGACGATTGCGTCGAGCAGGTATTTCTCGTCATGGTCGGGACGGGCATGGAAGGCGACGATGCCCGGCGCGATCTCCAGCGTCAGCGGCTGCGCGAACAGCACCTGGCGCTGCGCCTCAGTCAGCCGCTCCTGCGCATAGATGTCGGACGCCCACATGGTCTCGTCGGCCGGATCGACCGCGACGCGGCGGTCATGGTTGCCGCGCACCGTCGGCAGGTTCAGCGCTTCCAGGCGCTCAAACGTCTCGCGCGGCCAGAGCGGTCCTGAAACGCTGTCGCCGAGATTGACGGTGAGCTCAGCGCCGCCGCGACGCGCCAAATCCTCCAGCACCGCGTCAAGCGCAAGGACGTTGCCATGGATATCGGCGAGGACGGCTATGCGCATGCGACGGGCTCCCTTGGTGCGGCCCATCGGGACGCCGGCCCATCTTCGTTATCAAGCCACCGCCTTCCTAATCAAGTCCCCACCTTTGGGGCAGCCGGAACCACCGCGCAGCCCGCCCATGGCTATCGCGAGGCAGCATTCCATCTGCTACCATCCACGCCGTCCCAGAGTTCATGATATCCGCTGAGACAGGTTCGGAAGGCACCAAGCGATGACCCGCGACCAGATGTTCGCCCACCTGCGCGCTGCCAATGAGGTCGCGCGCGACGCCGCCGCGCATGGGCACCATCCTTTCGGCTGTGTGCTCGTCGGCCCCGATGACCGCATCCTGATGCGGCAAGGCAACATCAACACCGTGCGCCACGCCGAAACCGAACTCAGCCGGCGTGCCGCGGACGCCTATCCGCCGGATTTCCTGTGGTCCTGCACACTGGTCTCGACCGGCGAGCCCTGTGCGATGTGCACGGGAACGCTCTATTGGGCAAATATCGGCCGGCTGGTCTACGGCTTCGAGGAGACCAAGCTTCTCGCGCTGACTGGCGACCATGCCGAGAATCCGACGATGAACCTCTCCTCGCGCACGGTCCTCGGCTCCGGGCAGAAGCCGGTCGAGGTCCACGGCCCCATCCCCGAGATGGAGGAGGAGCTTCTCGCCCCGCATATCGGTTTTTGGCAGCGCTAGGGCGACAGCACCTTACCTTTGAACCTGCAAATCTAGGCCGGCATCTCGATATCGTGGCCGCCGACCGCCGGCAGAGCGGGGTCGTCGACGGCGGCGGCGATGACGCTGTCGAGCAGGCCGGGGAAGCGGGCGTCGAGATCGGCGCGGCGCAGCGTGATCATGCGGTTGGTGCCGACCACTTCGGCGCGGGTGACGCCGGCCTCGCGCAGCTTGGCAAGGTGGTAGCTGAGATTGGTCTTCGAGCCGAGATCGAGGAACCGGCTGCAGTTCAGCGCCACGCCTTCCTTGCTGGCGAGATAGCGCACGATGGCGAGCCGCGTCGGATCGCCGAGCACGCCAAGCACGATCGGGAGGCTGATCTGGTCCGTATTGGGATGAGGTAACGTCATGGCTGGAACCTAAGCGCAGTTCGGGTCGATTTCAACGCATCCGTCCTCGCCGGCCCGTGCACGCTGTTTCTCCATTTTTGTCCGTACCGAACGATTGTGCTGACACAGGGCTGTCAGGATGGTTCAGCTATTTTGCCATGGCTTCATTGACATCATGCCCTGTTATGTCCAATTGTTCAATAACTTTTGAACTAAGGACACGCGCCATGGACAAGCGGCTCTTCTGGCTTGCGCTCGGATCGTTCACGATCTCGACCGAGGGCTTCGTCATCTCCAGCCTTCTGCCAGACATCGCCAGGGATGCCGGCATTTCCATTCCACTCGCCGGCACGCTGATCACCGCCTTCGCGCTCGCCTATGCGATCGGCACGCCGATCCTGGCGACGCTGACCGGCGAATGGGACCGGCGTCGCGTCATCCTTTGGACGCTGGTGTTCTTCGTCATCGGCAACATCGCCGCCGCCTTGAGTTCCTCATTCGAAGTGCTGTTGATCGCGCGCATCATCATGGCGCTGTCGTCGGGCCTGTTCGCCGCGACGGCGCAAGGCACGGCGGTGGCGCTGGTCGATGACCATCACCGGGCACGCGCCATCGCCGTGGTCGTCGGCGGCACCACGGTGGCCGTCGCCGTCGGTGCGCCGCTCGGCGCGCTGGTCGCGACGATCGCCGGCTGGCGCGGCACCTTCTATGCGATTGCCGGGCTCGGGGCGCTTGCCGGCGCCATCCTCTGGTACAGGCTGCCGCGCGGCATCGTCGGCACCAGGCTGCCGCTGAAGCGCCGGCTGGCGGCCGCCATGCGGCCGGGCGTGATGCCGATCCTGGTGACGACATTGCTGGCGCTGACCGGCGCCTTCACCGTCTTTGCCTATGTCGCGCCGCTCGCCATCCAGGGCGCCGGGCTCAGCCAGCTCGCGCTGCCCGGCATGCTGCTTGCCTTCGGCGTCGGCGCCGTCATCGGCAACATTGCCGGCGGCCAGGCGGCAGACCGGTTCGGCGCCACCCGGACCGTCGGCTGGTCGTTGACGCTGAGTGCCGCCATGCTGGTGATGCTGTCGGTCGTGCCGGCCTTCCTGCCGCAGCACATTGCCGGTCCGGCGCTGATGGCGATGATGGTGCCGTGGGGCATTGTCGGCTGGGCGTTCCCGCCGGCGCAGGCCAGCCGCATCATCAAGCTGGCGCCCGATGCCGCCCCGATCGTGCTGTCGCTCAACGGCTCGGCGCTCTATCTCGGCGTGGCGCTGGGCGCGGTGGTCGGCGGTGGCGTGCTGCGCTACGGCGCGCCGGCCGATCTCGGCCTGGTCGCGGCTGCCTTCCCGCTGATCGGGCTTGGCATCGTGCTGGCCGGCCGCTGGGCGGCACGGCCGGTCGCGATGCCGGCCGAATAATCGCTTCGAAGGCCGCCGGCTGCCAATCCATTTTGACACAATTCCGGACGGAAAACCGTTTCACACTTTTCCTGGAATTGCTTAGGCAGCCGGCGGCAAAACGAAATCCAGCGCGCTGATGTCATCCAGCAGCGCGAGCAGGCGTTCCGCCTTCTCCTTGCCCACCACATCCTCGAAGCGCTGCTGGGCGAGCTGCCACAGCTTCATCGCCTCATCGAGCTTGATGCGCCCTTGCCGGGTCAGCCGCACCCGCTTTATGCGGCGGTCGTCCGGGTCGGCGAAGGTCTCGACATAACCGTCGCGGATCAGCGGCTTCAGCGTGTGGCCGAGCGCCGACAGGTCCATGACCAGGGCAGCGGCAATGGCGCCCATCGCCGGCTCGTTGCCGATATGGATCTGGTATAGCAGGCCCTGCTGCGTGGCCTTGAGGCCTGACGGCGCCTGCACGTCGTCATAGAACTGGCCGAGCTTGCGCGTCGCGCGCCGCAGCATGGCGTAGTTGCAGGCTGTCAGCCCGGGCAGGGTGTCTTTCGGCATGGTGGTTCCTCGGCGCCGGTGAAAATTCTGTCCGGCCGCTGCCAGACAAATAATCCCGAACGCACTCATTGACAAGATAGTGGCATATGCCTACTTCGTAGAAAGTGGTATATGCCACTAAATCAATCAGGCGGCTCGCCTGCGAGCCGGGGCGAATGCCTGCGGCGCCGGCGGCCAGGTCGAAGCGAACAGAGATGGAAGGAACAGGACAATGAGTGGACAGGCAAACAAGGGCACGGCGGTCGTCACCGGCGCCTCGTCCGGCATCGGCGCGGTCTATGCGGACCGGCTGGCCGGGCAGGGCTATGATCTGGTGCTGGTGGCGCGGCGCGCCGACCGGCTCGAGGAACTGGCCGAAAAGCTGCGCTACGCCTACGACCGCAAGGTCAGCGTGATCAGCGCCGATCTCTCCGACGACGAAGATGTGCGCCGCGTCGAGCAGGCGATATCGGCCGACGACAGCGTGACGCTGCTGGTCAACAATGCCGGCCTTGGCGGCCAGCAGGTGGTGGCTACGGCCGACGCCGACGCGGCCGAGCGCATGATCAAGGTCAATGTCATCGCCTTGACCCGCCTGACCCGTGCCGTGCTGCCGGGTCTTCTGGCACGCAACCGCGGTGCCATCGTCAACATCGCCTCGGTGCTCGCCTTTGAAACCTCGTTCGGCGGCATCTACAGCGGTACCAAGGCCTATGTCGTCAACTTCACCGAGGCTCTGCACCGCGAGGTCGCGGGCACCAATGTAAAGGTGCAGGTTGTGCTGCCGGGCGCGACCCGGACCGATTTCTGGGAACTCGCCGGCAGCGATATCGACCAGCTTCCGAAGGAAATCATCATGTCCGCCGACGATATGGTCGATGCCGCGCTTGTCGGCCTGGCCAGGGGCGAAGCCGTCACCGTGCCGGCACTTGCCGATGTCGCCAAGCTGGACACATTCCTCGGCGCCCGCCAAGCCTTCTACGGCAGCCTGCACGCCGACAAGCCGGCGGCGCGTTACGCGGGTTGAGGGTTTCAGGATTTGAGTTCCTCGCCCCACGGGAGTGGGGGAGAGGTGGCCGCGAAGCGGTCGGAGAGGGGGCCTGCGCCAGCGGTGGAAAGGATTCTGGAAGCCCCATTCACGGACAGGATTCGCCATTCCCCCTCTCCGTCTCGGCTTCGCCGAGCCACCTCTCCCCCGCCTCTGGCGGGGGCGAGGAACCCAGGCTCTGCAAGGCCTCAGCTACGCCGCCCGCCACATCGGAATGATCGACGCTGCCAGCACCAGTGCCAGCACGATGTTGAGCGCTCGCCACTGCCATTCGGTCTTGAGCAGCCGGGCCAGCACCATGCCGGCCACGCACCAGGCGGAGAGCGAGATGGCGGCGGTGAGGCCGAAGGTTGAGCCGAGCAGCAAGGCGAGTTGTCCCGGCCCATCGGCCAGCGCGGCGAACGAGGCCGCCGCGCCCAGCCCCATCGCCCAACCCTTGGGGTTCATCCATTGGATGCCGGCGCCGCCAAGGAAGCTGTTGGGCTTGGCCATGGTCACGTCGAGATTGGGTGGCCCGGCACGGCCGATCTTGATCGCCAGCCACAGGAGATAGAGCGAGCCGATCACCTTCATCGCCAGTTGCAGCGACGGCACCGCAAGCAGCAGGCCCGCGAGGCCGGCGGCGGCCGCCCCCGTCACGGTAGCGAGGCCAGCGGCGCTGCCGATCATCAGCGGAACCGAACGGCGAAAACCGAACTGCGCGCCCGAGGCGGTGGACAAGGTCGTGGCAATCCCAGGCGTGCCGGTGGCCACGAAGGCAAACAGGATGAGCGGCAGGATCGGCTGGAGCATGGGGCGTCCTTTATCGGAGGCTCCATCGTAGGCTGGGTGCGTGCATCAGCAAATGCAATGTTTGCTATGATTAGCATTAGCATTTATAATGCAATTATGATCCGCAATCTCGATACGGCGCTGATGCGCACCTTCGTCACCGTCGCCGACAAGGCCAGCATGACGGCGGCCGCCAATGTGCTGCACCTGACCCAGGGCGCCGTCAGCCAGCAGGTCAAAAGGCTGGAGGACACGCTTGGCTGCAGCCTGTTCGAGCGCGACCGGCGCGGCCTGCGCCTGACGCGGTCCGGCGAGCGGCTGTTCGGCAAGGCCAAGCGCCTGCTCGGCCTCAACGACGAGATCTGGGCCGAGATGGCGGGCTCGGCCGTCGCCGGCCAGGTGCGGCTAGGCGTGCCCTACGACCTCGTCGGCACCTTGCTGGCGCCGGTGCTGAAGGCCTATGCCGAGACCTATCCGCAGGTCGAGATCTCGCTGGTCTGCGCGTCATCGCCGGAACTGGCGTCAGCGCTTGCGGCCGGAACCATCGACCTCGCGGTGATCGAGGAACGCGTCGGCCCGACATCGGGCGAGTGCCTGGCCATCGACCGGCTGGTCTGGGTCGGCGCCCGAGGCGGCACCGCCAGCGCCAAGCGGCCGCTGCCGGTGTCGATCGTCGCCGACACCTGCGCCTTCCGCCCGGTGGTGCTGTCAGCCCTCAACGAGCATGGGCTGGAATGGCGCACCGTGTTCGAAAACGGCAATATCGACGCGACGACGGCGACGGTGCGCTCCGATCTTGCCGTCACCACCTGGCTGGCCTCCACCGTGCCGGCCGATCTCGACATCTTGCCGTTCGATGTCGGGCTGCCGCCACTGCCGAATTTTGCCATCAATCTGCATCTGCCGCGGCATGGCGTCGGGCCTGCGGCACAGGAGTTCGCGCGGCACATACGCGATGGGTTGGCGCGACGGCCACAGGCGGCTTGAGACCAAGCAGAACTTGGGTTCCTCTCCCCCGTCGATCGGGGGAGAGGTGTCGAGCGAAGCTCGACGGAGTGGGGGTCGATCTTTTTCCGCTTGATTACCGCAGACCTCCAGTCTTCTTGCCCGCCTGGTTCTGCCTGTCTTACGGCGGTACGTTTGGCGATGGCTTCCCCCACTCCGTCGCTGCTTCGCAGCGCCACCTCTCCCCCCTCCGGAGGGAGAGGAAAGGTGCCAAGGCCGTCCGCTACTTCCAGTTCCTGCGCCGCTCGAGCTCGGCGTCGGACGGTTCGCCCGTGACAAAGGAGCCGACCTCGATTTCGCCCGCGCGTTCGTAGCTCGCGATGATGACGCCGGTGCTGGACGTCTGCGACTTCACAAGCTTGAAGGCGGCCGGCATCGCGTCTTCGCCGAACAGCCGCTTGCCCTTGCCCAGCAACAGCGGGAAGATCATCAGCCGGATCTCGTCGATCAGCCCGTTGGCGAGCAAGGTCTGGATGAGGTCGGCCGATCCCTGGATGAGCAGGTCGGGTCCATCCTCTTGCTTGAGGCGGCGCAACGCCGCGACGATATCTTCCCCAAGCCATTGCGTGTTCTGCCAGGTGAGGGTGTCGGGCCGATGTGTCGCCACATATTTGGTCGCGGGGTTGAAGGCATCGGCGATCGGATCTTTCTGATACGGCCAGTACGCTGCGAAGATGTCGTAGGTTCTGCGGCCGAGCAGCAGGGCGAAGGGCTTGGAGAACAATTCATCCATTGCCGCGCCGCCCACCTCGTCAAAATAATGGAAGGTCCAGCCGCCGAATTTGAAGCCGCCGACCGGATCCTCTTCCGGCCCGCCGGGTGCCTGCATGACGCCGTCGAGGCTGACGAAGGTGGCGGCGATGATCCTTCTCATGGGTCTCTCCCTTGTTCCATCCACGCCCTCGCGGCCGGATTATGGCCCAAGGACGGCTAGCCCGCACCTATCCCGACAGGGCATACGAAATTCTGGCCAAATCCGCGCATCGATGCGTCAGTTGCCGGGTTTGGCGCGGACGTCTTTCGACGAGAACCAGACGTCGCCGAAGATGGCAGTGGCGGTGCGGTCCGGCGGCTTATCGCTCGTCAGCCAGATCGAGCGGCTGCGCGCGGCTTGCTCGCGTGTCGGGATCTTCGCCGCAAGATCGGCAACCGAGGCACCGAAGCACGGGATGAACCAGGAGCGCATGAAGGGATCGCAGGCAAAGCCCTTTTCGGTGCGGGTCACCATCACCGCCAGCGGGACGCGTTCGGACGGGCGCCAGGGGAAGATCATGCGGCCGCCGGGGCGCAACGCCTTCAGCCATCCGACCGGCGGGGCAACGACGCCGGCGTTGACATAGATGATGTCGGATGGCGGCAAGGGCGTGGTCACGGCGTCGCCCTGGACGACTGTCGCATTGCGGTAGGGCTCAAGATTTTTGCGCGCCAGCTCGGCCAGCCTGCCGTCGAGCTCTAAGGCGGTGACGGTGCCGCCAGGTGAAACCAGCCTGGCCAGCACGGCGGAGTAATAGCCGGTGCCGGCGCCGATATGGGTGACGGCCTCGCCGGGTTTCGGCGCCAGCCTTCCGATCCACATGGCGTGCAGGAAAGGCTCGCCATTGTTGATGCCCTTGTCGGCATCGAGCGCCACCAGCACGTTCTGGTAGACATGCGCCGGGTCGGCGCTCGGCGTCGTGACCTTGCCGCTGCCGGCGACGATCGTCCACGGTCCCGGGCCAAGAAAGGCTTCGCGCGGAACCTCGGCGAAGACCTCTTCCAGGCGTGGATCCGATGAGGCGGCATTGGCCGCCATCAGCCGGGCGTAGAATTTCCTGATGTCTTCGATGTTGCTCATGGCATCGGGAAAGATAGCGCGATTTGGCGGTTTGTCGCGCTGTCTGGCGGAATTCTAGCCGACCCCGAACATCGTGTCGTAGAGCAGCTTGAAGTTGAGCACGAGGATGATCGCCGCGACCACCCAGGCCAGCGCGGCCACGCCGCGTGGAATGGCGAGGTTGCCCATCTTCTTCTTGTCGGAGACGAACTGCACCAGCGGCACCACCGCGAAGGGCAGCTGCATCGACAGGATCACCTGGCTGAACACCAGCAGTTGGCCGGTGCCCTTCTCGCCATAGAGCGCGGTGACGACCACCACGGGAACGATGGCGAGGCCGCGCGTCAGAAGCCGGCGCGCCCAGCTGGGGATGCGCAGGCGCAGGAACCCTTCCATGACGATCTGGCCGGCAAGCGTCGCCGTCACCGTCGAATTCAGGCCGGAAGCGAGCAGCGCCACGGCGAACAGGATCGAGGCGATGCCGAGGCCGAGCAGCGGTGACAGAAGCTCGAAAGCCTGGTCGATCTCAGCCACATCCTGGTGGCCGGTGTTGTGGAAGGCGACGGCCGAGACGATCAGGATGGCGGCGTTGACGAACAGAGCCAGCATCAGCGCGATGGTGGAGTCCGTCGTCGCCCATTTGATGGCGTCGCGCTTGCCTTTTTCTGTGCGCTCATAGGCACGGGTCTGCACGATCGAGGAGTGCAGATAGAGATTGTGCGGCATGACGGTGGCGCCGATGATGCCGATGGCGATGTAGAGCATCGCCGGATTGGTGACGATCTCCGAGGATGGCACGAACATCGAGTGCAGGATCGTGCCGGCCGGCGGCGCGGCAACGAAGATCTGGATGGCAAAGCAGCTGAAGATGATGATCAAAAGCGCGATGACGAAGGCTTCGAGATAGCGGAACCCCTTGTTCATCAGCATGAGCACGAGGAAGGCGTCGAGCGCGGTGAGTATGGCACCGCCGATCAGCGGAATGCCGAACAGAAGCTTCAAGGCGATCGCCGTGCCGATGACTTCGGCGAGGTCACAGGCGATGATGGCGAGTTCGCAGGCGATCCACAGCACGAAATTGACGGGGCGGGGATAATAGGCGCGGCAGGCCTGGGCGAGGTCGCGGCCGGTGGCGATGCCAAGCCGCGCGGCCAACGCCTGCAACAGGATCGCCATCAGGTTGGACAGCATGATGACGAACAGCAGCGTGTAGCCGAACTGGGCGCCGCCGGCGAGGTCGGTCGCCCAGTTGCCGGGGTCCATATAGCCGACCGAAACCATGTAGCCCGGCCCCATGAAGGCGAACAGCCGGCGGAACCAGACGCCCGAACTCGGCACGGCAATGGTGGAATTGACTTCGCGCAGGCTGGGCTGATCGTCCTCGTCCCGTCCGGCGAACCTCCATGAGGACCGAGGGGCTGTGGCTTCTGCGTCTGACATGAAAAGGCTTTCCGAGACTTCCGGGGAATATCCATAAGCTATGCCATGGCTCAACATTATGCAATAGGCTATATTTCATTGTTTGTGCTTTTTGCCCCACGCTCGCTCGGGTTTGCGAAACCGCAATCGGAAACGCCGGTTGCGCCTGTGGGGGAATGCAAATAAACGGCCTGAAGAATCAGAGCCCGTGCTATAAAGCAGGAACGGCTAAACTCCCGAGGAGGAGCGCGCATTGGCGCCGAAGAGCAAACCCGTCCCGCGTGAGCCATTGCCCGACGCCGATGTCCATTCGGAAGGGTTCCGGCAGCAGCGCCAAGCGCGACGCAGCGCCCTGGTCGAGGACTATGTCGAGCTGATCGCCGATCTGATCGAGGACGGCAACGAGGCGCGCCAGGTCGACATCGCCGCGCGGCTCGGCGTCGCGCAGCCGACGGTGGCCAAGATGCTGACGCGCCTGTGCGCCGACGGGCTGGTGTCGAGAAAACCCTATCGCGGCGTGTTCCTGACCGAGGCTGGCCGCAAGGTGGCGGAGGAAAGCCGCATCCGCCATCAGACGGTGGAGGCCTTCCTGCGTTCGCTCGGCGTCAGCGCCGAGACCGCGCGCATCGATGCCGAGGGCATCGAGCACCATGTCAGCGCCGAGACGCTGGAAGCATTCCGCAAGGCGATGACGGCGCCGCGCTGAGGCGCCCGATCGTTCCTGGGGAGGTGGAACCGCAGCCCCTTGCGCACGTTGCCCCTCGCATAGCGCGATATCGCGCCAAGGGAGGAAGCAATGGGCGTCGAACAGGCACCGACCGCGAAGGGCAAGCAGGCCGCCAAGGGATTGAAGCAGGCCGCGGCGAAGGACGAGCGCAAGACCGAGGCCGAGACCGGCCATCCCCTGAAGAAGGGTGCGGCGCGTTTCGAGGAGCGCTCGAAAAGCTCCGACGGCAAGAGCGCCGGCGCCAAGCAGAAAAGCTGAGGCCGCGCCGGGCGTCAGCGGCAGGCGGAAGCTGCCTGTTCAGCGGCCGGTTGCCCTCCGCTATGGTTCCGGGCGTTCGAGCCCTTGAAAGGTCCAGTGGACCTTTCAATTTGCCTGCGGCAAACCGTTCTCACTCGCTGACATCCTGCACCCAGCTTCTGGGGTGGCCGTCGACGCGGAACTGGAAGATGAAATAGGGCGGGATGCAGGTGCCTTCGCCAGGCTTGGCCTGGGGTAAATCGTCATAGCCGGCGGTGCAGATATAGTCCTCGCGGCAGGGATGCGCTTTGTCGCAGGCGCGCAGGCCGGCGGTCTTGGTGAATTCCCCGGTGCAGAATTTGTGGTCCTTGCCGGACGCGATGCAGTCGTTGAAGCCGGTCTTGGCCAGCCGGCCGCAGGTCGCCTCGTCGGGAAGCTTGTCGCAGCTTGCCTTGCGCAGCATGCCGCCGGGAAAACCGCCGGTCTTCTGCTCGGGATTGTCGTAGCGCTGGCGCGCCGCACCATAGCCGGCGAGTTTGACCAGTGGTTTCTTGTCGCGCGCGGGGTCGATGGCGCAGGCCTTGGCGGTGGCCGGCGACAGGCGGCAATACTGGTCGTTGCCCCAGGTCGACATCTTGATCTCGCCGAACTCGACGGGATCGCCGACCGCGGTACCCTTCTCGCTGACGCAGGTGCCGAAGCCCGGATGGATGGCGCTTTCGTGGACGCCGGCGCAGCGCAGGCCGGCACCGCAGGTCCAGTCCTTGAAGCTCGCGTCGTCACCGCGATAGCAGATCGAGCCCCAGCCATTGTAGAGATCGGTGCCCTTCAGCGCTTCGGCATATTTCTGGTCCGGGCGGGCGGCGAAGCCGCGCGTGAAATCAGGATGGCCGCCGGCGGCGAATTGTTCGACGATGGCGCGGCGGCGCGGCAGGTCGGCGAAGAAGACAGCCGAGCCCGGCACGAAGACGGCGTTGCGGCGCGGTTCGCTGGCTGGGTCGGCGCCGGTGTAATGGAAGCCGGCAATGCCATGCGTCTGATGACAGCCCGTGCAGCTCATTTCGTTCAGCCGCAAATTAAAGCCGGCGACCGATTTGATGGTGGCGAGCGTGTTGCCCCTGGCGACGTAATCCTTCAGCGCCTTGTCGATATCGGCGTCGTCGACCAGCCCATAGGCGATGTTGTTCTGCGAGCGGCTCAAGCCTCCAGGCGCGACGGAAACGGCGCTCTTGGCCAGGAATTTTTCGTCGATGACGAGCCGGCCATGGTCGAGATCGTAGATGTTGCGGTCCGTGAGCAGCCATTTGGCGAAGGACTTGACGTCGGCCAGCACCGTGGCGCGGTCGATCTGGTTCTCCATCCTCGCTTCGTAGAAGCCCGAGGTCGCCGGATCCCATTTGAAGATCTTCAGGAGATATTCGGCATGGCCGCCGAAATCGCGCCGCGTCGAGGCCGACAGGCGCAGTACCTGCATGTTTAGCTCGAGCCGCATGATCTGCGAGGAATTGAGCATGGCGCCGGACAGCGGGCCCTCGTCGGAACGCAGCCATGCGGCCAGTTGCCCGGGCGGCAGGTCTTTCTGGCCGGCGGCGAGCCAGCGCTGGGCGACTTCGGCGCAGGATACGTCGGTGGCACTTGGCAAATCCTTCGAGGCACGCGCCTGCGCACGCCTCGGCTTGGCGTTGAAGACCAGGCTCATGGTCAGCGGCAGGCGCGAGGAGATGCGCTGCGCCACCTTGCCCCTGGCCGGCTTTTCGGCGACCGAATAGTGGAAGCGGTAGATCAGCCTGATCTCGCCGCATTCGGTGTGGCCGAGATAGCCGCGATCCATGCGGTTGACGACGCCGGTCAGATCCAGCGTCGAGCCGTCGTCGTCGATGTATCTGGGATTGAATTTCTGGCTGGTGTCGTTCGATTTGGCCATGGCAGCGACATAGGGGTCGGGGCTGGTCTTCGGCTCGTCCGATATCTCCTGCTTGACGGTGTCGCGCACCGTGGCCAGCCCCGGCACGGAAAACAGGCCGTGATTGTCGACGTCGCGGGTGAGGCCGAGCGCGGGGCCGAGCAGCCGGCTGATCGACAGGCCGCCGCGCTCCAACGCCTGCAAGGTGGCCGGATCGGTGACGGCGACGCCGGAGTCGAGCGTCACCGCGCTGGCGCCCCGCAAGCCCAGGCAGCTCAGCACCAAAACCAACAGCATTTGACCGATCGTTCGCAACCGCCCCTCGCATCCTCCGTCACGGCCGATGCTACAAGCCTTCAAAGGTTCCGGCCAGAGTGGTGAAGCGGTCATGCCGGCATCGCCTTGGCCATCGAAAAACACTGTGACTTGGCGCAACCATTGGGATACTTGTTTGTTGGGTTGAGCCGGCCTTGCCGGAGCAACGAGGAAGTCTATCACGGGGAGTTGCCATGCTCTGGAGAGGCCGTCGTCAGAGTGACAATATCGAGGACGACCGCAGCGATGGCGGCGGCGGCGGGATCGGCGGCGGTGGCGGGTTCCAAATTCCTATCGGCGGCCGGACCGGTGGCGGCGGCAGCATCCTCCTCGTCATCCTGGTGGTGATCGCGGGATGGTATTTCGGCTTCGATCCCTCGGCGATCCTGGGCGGTGGCGATGGCGGCCTGCTGCCGGGTGGCGGTGGCCAGATATCAGACAATAGCGGCGGCCAGGGCACGGCACCCGCCAATGACGAGATGAAGCAATTCGTCGCGACAGTGCTTGCCGAAACCGAGGACACCTGGACCGGTATCTTCAAGTCGCAGGGCCTGACCTATGAGGATCCCAAGCTGGTGCTGTTTTCCGACCAGGTTCGCTCGGCCTGCGGCTTTGCCTCGGCGGCGGCCGGACCGTTCTATTGTCCGGGCGACCACAAGGTCTATCTAGACATGACCTTCTTCCAGCAACTCGACCAGCAATTCGGCGCCTCGGGCGAGTTCGCGCGGGCCTATGTCGTCGCGCATGAGGTCGGTCACCACGTGCAGAACCTCACCGGCATCATGTCCAAGTTCAACCAGATGCGGCAAGGCATGAGCGAGGCCGATGCCAACCAGCTGTCGGTGCGCATCGAACTGCAGGCCGACTGCTTCGCCGGCGTGTGGGCGCATTACACCGCGCAGAAGGGCATATTGGAGCAGGGCGACATCGAAAGCGCGCTCAACGCCGCCAAGCAGATCGGCGACGACACGCTGCAGAAGAAGATGCAGGGCTATGTCGTGCCGGAAAGCTTCAACCACGGCACCTCGCAGCAGCGCCAGACCTGGCTGGCGCGCGGCTACAAGAGCGGCAAGCTTTCGGACTGCAACACGCTGAGCGGCCCGATCTGACGAGGCCATCTGGAAATTCTACTCCTGCGGCCATCTAGCCGGAGCGAATTTTGAAGCGGTCTCGGCTAGCGTTTCCTGGCCGGCCTGACGACGAAGTCGCAGTCAGGGAGAGTCAGGATCAACGATTCCTGGCTGTTCCCGCATTGTTCCTTTTTGCGGGCTCGCCTATAAGGTGCGTCCGCCTGCGCCCCGGGCGACCAAAGGAGCCTGACCCATCATGATCGACCCCAAAACCGCCAGGCGGGGCCTCGCGCTGGTTTTCACCACGCTGCTGCTGGATATTATCGGCTTCGGTATCATCATGCCGGTGCTGCCGGCCTATTTGCAGGAATTGTCCGGTGTCAGCATCAGCGGCGCGGCGATCGAAGGCGGCTGGCTGTTCTTCGTCTATGCGGCCATGCAGTTCTTCTTCGCGCCGATCATGGGTGGGTTGAGCGACCGGTTCGGGCGGCGGCCGATCCTGCTTGCCTCGGTGCTGACCTTCTCGATCGACAATCTGATCTGCGCGGTAGCCTGGTCCTTTCCGATGCTGTTCATCGGCCGTGTGCTGGCCGGCATTTCAGGCGCCAGCTATTCGACGACCTCGGCCTTCATCGCCGATATCTCGAACGACGAGAACCGGGCGAAGAATTTCGGCCTTCTCGGCATCGCCTTCGGCGTCGGCTTCGTCATCGGCCCAGTGTTGGGCGGGCTGCTCGGCACGTTCGGGCCGCGCGTGCCGTTCTTTTTCGCCGCCGGGCTCGCCTTCGTCAACTTCCTGATCGCGATGGTCTTCCTGCCCGAAACGCTCGACGAGAAGCATCGCCGCCGGTTCGAGTGGAAACGCGCCAACCGGGTCGGCACGCTGCTGCAGATGCGCAGGTATGAGGGCATCGGCTGGATCGGGCTCGTCTTCTTCCTGATGACGCTCGGCCACATGATGTATCCGGCGGTCTGGTCGTTCGTCTCCAGCTACCGCTATGGCTGGGGCGAGCAGCAGATCGGCTTCTCACTCGGCGCTTTCGGCCTGTGCGGCGCGATCGTCATGGGCACGGTGCTGCCGCGCGTCATCCCCAGGCTCGGCGAGTGGAAGACGGCGGTCATCGGCCTGACATTCACGGCGCTCAGCGCCTTCGGCTACGCCTTCGCGACGCAGGGCTGGATGATCTATGCGGTGATCGTCGCCGGTTGCCTGGAGGCACTTGCCGATCCGCCGCTGAGGAGCCTCGCCGCCGCCAAGGTGCCGCCTTCGGCGCAAGGCGAACTCCAGGGCGCGATGACCTCGCTCTTCTCGATCACCTCGATCATCACGCCGCTGCTCTACACGGCGATCTTTTCCTGGTTCACCGGGCCAAGCGCACCGGTGACCTTCGGTGGCGCACCCTATCTGGTTGGCGCATGCTTCCTGATGCTGGCGCTCATCGTCTTCGTCACGAAAGTCGCGAGACCCTCGCGGCTGAGGAACGCCGCGACTAGCGTCGCGGAAGATGCGGCGCAGGTATGAGCCACGACAGCCGGATCGCGCTGACCAGGGGACGGCCGTCGCTGTCGCGGCGGGTCGCGTCGCTTCCGGCTAAGCCCGCTCGGCCAGCAATTCCTCGCCGCGCTTTTCGCGGATCAGGTTGACGAAGCGGCGGAACAGATAGTGCGAATCCTGCGGGCCGGGCGAGGCTTCCGGATGATGCTGGACCGAGAACACCGGACGGCCGGTGAGCGTGATGCCGCAGTTCGAGCCGTCGAACAGCGAGACATGGGTTTCCTCGACGCCCGCGGGCAGCGAGTCCGCGTCGACGGCAAAGCCGTGGTTCATCGAGACGATCTCGACCTTGCCGGTGGTGTGGTCCTTGACCGGATGGTTGGCGCCGTGATGACCCTGGTGCATCTTGGCGGTCCTGCCGCCGAGCGCCAGTGCCAGCATCTGGTGGCCGAGGCAGATGCCGAACACCGGAATGTCGGTCTTCAGCAGGTCCTGGATGACCGGCACGGCATAGTCGCCGGTGGCTTCCGGGTCGCCGGGGCCGTTGGAAAGGAAGATGCCGTCCGGCTGCATGGCGAGGATTTCTTCCGAGCCGGTGCTGGCCGGAACGACCGTCACCTTGGCGCCGAGGCCGGCAAGCAGGCGCAATATGTTGCGCTTGACGCCGTAGTCGATGGCCACGACGTGCAGCGACGGCGCCGCCTGTTCGCCAAAACCCTCATTCCACACCCAGGGCGTCTCGCGCCAGACCGAGGACTGGCCCGAGGTGACTTCCTTGGCGAGGTCGAGGCCGATCAGACCAGACCATGCGGCGGCGCGCCGCTTCAGATCGTCGAGGTCGAACACGCCGTCGGGCGCATGCGCGATGACGGCGTTGGGCATGCCTTTTTCGCGGATCAGCGCGGTGAGCGCGCGGGTGTCGATGCCCGAGAGCGCGACGATGCCGCGCTTCTTCAGCCACTGGTCGAGGTGGCCGGCGGCGCGGTAGTTGGACGGGTTGGTGACATCGGCCTTGAACACGGCCCCGACTGCGCCGGCGCGGGCCGCCGGGTTGAGGTCCTCGATGTCCTCGCCATTGGTGCCGATATTGCCGATATGCGGGAAGGTGAAAGTGACGATCTGGCCGGCATAGGACGGATCGGTGAGGATTTCCTGGTAGCCGGTGAGCGCGGTGTTGAAGCAGACTTCGGCGACAGCCGAGCCGGTGGCGCCGAGGCCGCGACCCTCGATGACGGTGCCGTCGGCCAGCACCAGAAGGGCGGTCGGCTTTTCGGTGGCCCAAGGGGCGGTCGACGCGGGCGTCATCTCGGCCATGGCGGCACTCCTATCAGGCTGCGCGTTGCAAAGGCCCGGCGGGCCATCCGCGCAGCAGACGGCGCGGAGCGGCGAATTCGCAGCCTCCACGCACTCAAGCTTCAGTTCATGCAAGGCCCAGTACATAGGGGAAGGGGGCAGGGCGGTCAATGATCATGCGAAATGCGGCTCCGATTTATTTCATCAAGCAATATCATAGGCTTGCCTCGCAATATCAGGGTTTGCGTTGGCTTGGCCCCGGCGCTATTGTCCGCGCCGATCGAAGGAGAAAGCATGATGCGCGCAAAAATCGCCGAATCCCTGAAGAGCGCGATGAAGGCGCAGGACAAGCACCGGCTGCCGACATTGCGGCTGATCCAGGCCGCCATTCATGATCGCGACATCGCCAATCGCGGGTCGGGCAAGGATCCCGCCAGCGACGAGGAGATCCTGCAGATACTGGCCAAGATGGTGAAGCAGCGCGAGGAATCGGCGAAAGCCTTCGAGGAAGGCAGGCGACCGGAACTGGCGGCGCAGGAGCGCGGTGAGATGGAGATCATTCGCGGCTTCCTGCCGACACAGCTCGACGACGCGGCGGTCACGGCGGCAGCCCGCGACGCGATCGCCGCGACGGGTGCCGCCAGCCAGAAGGACATGGGCAAGGTGATCGCCGCGCTGAAGCAGAAATATGCCGGCCAGATGGATTTCGGCAAGGCCAGCGGCATCGTCAAGGGCCTGCTGCAGTAGGGCGTTTAAGGGCAACCGCCAGGTCTGGACTTGCCTTAAGACGCTGTTTTTGGCGGCTCCAGCGCGCGTCGCAATGCCGGCGCCTCCTGCTGGATGTGATCCCACAACCGGTTGGCGATCGGCCCGTGCGGCCGGTCGCGGCGGCGCGCCACCACCAGCTCGTCGGTGCGGCCCGGCATATGGCCGCTGGCAATGGAGCGCAGGCGTCCATCGTGCAATTCTTCCTCGATCAGGAAGCAGGGCAGGTGGCCCCAGCCAAGGCCCTGCAGGATGATCTCCTTCTTCATGCCCTGGTCGGGCACCAGGCATTGCGGCGCGCCTTCGACCATGAAGTAGTCCCGCCGTGGCGAATGGCGGGCGGTGTCGCGCATGACGCATTGGGTGAGCGCCCGCATCTGGTCCAGCGTGATCGGCTGCCTGAGGCGCTCGGGCAAAAAGCCCGGCGCCGCCACGGGAATGAACGGCACCTTGCACAAATCGATCCATTCCACCCGCGCGTCGCCCTTGTCGATCCAGTGCAGGATCAGGTCAGCCTCGTCATCGAAAAGCCGCTCCCAAGGGCCGCCGACGGCTTCGAAATGCAGATGCAGGCGCGTGCCCGGGCATTGGGCGAAGAACCGTCCGAGCATGCCCAGCACCTGCGGCCTCGGGCAGAGGTCGCCGATCACGACATGGATTTCGCTTTCTTCGCCCATCGAGAGCTGGGCGGCGTGGACGCGCAGGCCTTCCAGTTCGCGCAGCAGCGATTGCGCCCGGCGGTGGAACGACAGCCCTACCTCGGTCGGGCGCACGCGATAGCCGCTGCGATCCAGGAGAACGAGGTCGAGCTGCCGTTCGAGCTTGGCAATGGCGGCGAACACCGCCGGGTGCGAGCGATGCAGCAAGCTCGCCGCCGGCTGAAAGCCGCCGGTGCGGATCACCGCATCGAAGCATTGCAGGTCGTGCAAGGTGAATTCGGCCATGTCAGCTCTGACTACAGAGTTTGTCATATCTTTGTAATATCCACAAATGCTCGACGCGACTACGCTCCGCCTCATTCATCGTTCCAGAAGGACTTTTCATCATGAATGAGCTGAATTTCGTGACTGTCGGCGACGGCGCGCGCATCGCCTATCGTCTCGATGGCGATGCCGCAAAGCCGGTGCTGGTGCTGTCGAACTCCATCGCCACCACGCTGCACATGTGGGACGGGCAGGCCGGCGGGCTTTCAAAACATTTCCGTCTCCTGCGCTACGATTTTCGCGGCCATGGCGGGTCAAGCGCCCCAGTCGGTGCGTATTCGCTCGACCGGCTTGGCCGCGACGTGGTCGAACTGCTCGATGCACTCGGGCTTGGACGTGTGCATTTCCTCGGACTGTCGCTGGGCGGCTTCGTCGGGCAGTGGCTCGGTATCCATGCACCGGAGCGGATCGACAGGCTGATCCTGAGCAACACCTCGTCCCATCTGGCGCCGGCAAGCTATTTCGACGAGCGGATTGCCATTGTCCGGCAGGCGCCGGACATGTCGGAAACCGCCGAAGTCTTCCTCAACAACTGGTTCCCCGCGCGGATGGTGACGGCCAATGAACCCGTCATCGAGGAATTCCGCACCATGCTGCTCGCTATCGACCGGCAAGGCCTGGCTGGCCTGTTCGCCGCCGTTCGCGATGCCGATCTTCGCCGCACGGTGTCGCTGATCAACCGGCCGACGCTGGTGATCGCCGGCGAGCACGACACGGTGACGGCCGCCAGCCACAGCGAACTGATCGCGGCGGCCGTGCCCGGCGCGAAGCTGGTCGTGCTGCCGGCGGTTCACCTGTCGAATGTGGAGTATCCGGCGGAGTTCATGGAGGCCGTGCTCGGTTTTCTGCGCTGACCGAGAGTCTACCCCGGTGAGGTCTGCTGTCTCGCGACGTGGAGCGGACCTCACGGCTCCTTGCACATCGGCACCGGCTGCGGTGGCGGTGCCGGGTGGTCCTGCTTGTATTGGGCGATGATCGGCTCGAGGGTTTTTCGCGGCCAGAATTTCGGCGCGCCGATTTCCTTCAGGCAGGAGGCGTTCCAATAGGGTGCTTCGCCCGATGGCGAATGGCTTTTTGCCGCCTGCGCGACGGCGGCGATATCACGCGATTCCGGATAGATGTAGAGCGTCGTCGGATTGTCCTTCACCATCGCGATGATCTGCTGCGCATCCGTTGGCGACCAGCTGGTGCAGCCATTGCTGCGGCCGCCGGCATAGTCCACCAGCTTGCCGAACGGCACCAGGCCGTCATGGTCGGCGTAGGAGCTGTTGGGGCCTTTGCGCATGCACATGCCGCGCAGCACCTGCGCCGCATGGCCGCCGATCACCCGCTGCCTGGCATTGGCGGCTTCGCCTTCGCCGTCGAACTGGATGAAGGTGCGCTGGAAAGCCACGTCCCGTTTCGCGCCGGTCCGATAAAAACCCTTGAAGGAGGTCTTTGCCTCGCTGGTCATGTAGGCGCCGCCGGCGGTCAGTTCGGAATCCATGGCATTGCCGAAGTTCTTGGAGCACCGCCTGCCGTTTGAAAAATCGACCGTGCCTTTCAGATTCCGGCCGCCGCCGTGACCCGACGAGATGGCGTGAAACGACTGGCTGGCCTCGCAAATGACGTAGTACCGGCGCCCTAGCACGCCGTTGCCCATGTCGCCGGGACGTGTCGCATCCATGGCGAAGTAACAGGGGTTCCTGACCACGCCTTGCGCCACCTTTTTCAGGTAGAGCCCCCGCGCCCGCTCCAGCACCACGGTTGAGATCTGGCCGTCGCTGTCGCCGACATGGGCCTGCAGCCAGGCCGGGACGGCCGAGGGCGCGGCAATGGACCGGCCCGTCGCGGTCAGCGCAATGACGATGACAAGAAGGCTGAGGGTGACGACTACACCCAGGGGAAAAAATCTCAACCGCACCGGTTCAATTCTCCTGCCGAAGCCATGCGAATCCCTGCGGTGTTATATCCGCAACCAATCATAAAATGTCTCGCGGCAATCGGCGAAACACATCTTGTTTAGCGAGCCTGCAAGTCCGCACGAAGAACCGGGGCCGGCGCGCGCACCGCCCATAGACCGGGACGCTGGTCCAAGGCTTGCGGCCGATGTCTCTGGACAAGGGTGAGATCCGCTTTCAGGCGGCTTGAGCGCTCCGATGGCCAGGGCTATCTCTGCCTTACCTGGAGAGCATGGATCATGATCGAGATCGTCAAACCGGCGCTTGAGCATCTGCCGTCCTACAAGGCGGCGCTCGAGCGCGGCTGGTCGCCGGACAATGTCCGGCTCCAGGAGGCGACGCGCGAGCAGTTGGCGGAGATAGAGCAGGAGCCGGAGGCTTTCCTGGCCAGCCTCGATGATCCCGAGGCCAGGGGCGGCCCGATCACCTTGCCCGACGGCACGCAAGTGCCGCGCCTGCCGGGCTTCCGCCGCTGGATCTGGGATGGCGAGGCATCGGGCTCGATCGGCTTTCGCTGGCAAAAGGGCACGGCGGAACTGCCATCGCATGTGCTTGGCCATATCGGCTATGCGGTGGTGCCGTGGAAGCGGCGGCGCGGCTACGCCACCGAAGCCTTGCGGATGATGCTGGACGAGGCGAGGGCGGTCGGCCTGCCCTATGTCGAGATCACCGCCAAGCCGGGCAATCCGGCTTCGCACAAGGTGATCCTGGCCAATGGCGGCAGGCTGGTCGCACGCTTCTTCGAGGACGCCGCCTATGGCGGGGCGGAGAGTTTGCGGTTCCGGATCGAGCTGTAGGTCGCCTTAAAGCGCGTCACATCGAAACGGATGCATGGCGCGCTTCGGGTCTGTCTTTTTATGCAAGTCGCGTTCCCAAAACCGAGGTCACTTTTGGGCGACATGCATCAACGTTGTTGATCGCGCAGCCAGTCGGCCAGCGATGCGCGATGCTTGCCGGCCCTGCCGGTGAAGGCCACGGCCGACAGCATGGAGTTCAACACCGCCTCGTGCGTGGCTTCCGCCGCCGCGCGAAAAAGGATGTCGATGCGCGCCTCATTGAGCGCGAGCAGCGGCACCAGATCGCGGCTTTCATCGTGGTCGACCAGATTGCCGGTGCTGAAGGCGATGGCGATGTCACCACTGCCATGGCCCCAGAAGGAGCCGAGCCTGGCGATGCCGGCCCCGGCGCGGCGCGCCACTCTTTCAAGCTGGCGGTGTTCGAGCGGCACATCGGTTGCCAGCACGATCATGACCGAGCCGCGCTCATCCGCGGCCGGTTGTCCTGGGTCCGGCCGGCGCCCATCGGGCAGAACGAGGTCTCCGGGTCTGCCGAAATTCGACAGAACGAGAACGCCGAGATGATGGCCGCCGCCGAGCGCGATTCTTCTGGACGCCGAGCCGATGCCGCCCTTGAAGCCGAAGCAAGTCATTCCCGTTCCGGCGCCGACATTGCCTTGCTCGACCTCGCCCGCATGCGCGTCGGCCAGCGCGGCGAGGGCGTGTTCCTCTGATATCGCCAGGGCCTGGATGTCGTTCAGCGGACCGTCATTGCATTCGCCGACCACCGGATTGACGGTTCCGGTGGTGCGGCCGATATCCGGGTTCTGGCGGATGGCGTCGCGGATCAGCGCCGTTGCGCAGGTTCCGACCGAGAGCGTGTTGGTCAAGAGAACAGGCGTTTCGATGGCGCCAAGCTCCTGCACCTGCGCCAGGCCGGTGGTCTTGCCGAAGCCGTTGATGACATGGCTTGCCGCCGTCACCTTCTTGCGAAACAGATTTCCGCCATGCGGCAGGATCGCGGTCACGCCGGTGTTGGTGTCGCCGTTGCGCAGCGTGCAGTGGCCGACGCGCACACCGGGCACATCGGTGATCGCATTGCGCGCGCCGGCCGGCAAGCTGCCGCAGCTCAAGCCGAAATCGCTGACAGTGCTCGTCATGTCTGCTCCTGGTCTCACGAACGGCACGCGCCCAGGCCGAGGCCCGCGTCGGACCGGATCTCAGTATCAGACATGCTCGTCCGCACACAGCGCGTGGTCTGACAGCGCGCGGATGACATAGCAGTCGCCGACCGTCTTGCCGTCACAGCAGGAGGCGATGCGGATCGTGGTCTACTCCGCCGGTACCGTCAGCGGCGGCGTGGCATTGCTGCGCGCTTCCCAGACCTGGGAGGTGACAGCCACCACCACGGCGACCAGCATGGCGAAAGCGCCGACCACCGGCAAGCTGCGATAGCCATAGCCGGCATTGAGCATGGCGGCGCCCAATGACGCTGCCAGCGCGATGCCGACATTGAAGCCGGACGGGATCAGCGATGAGGCGAGATTGGACGCATCGGCCGTCCACGCCAGGATGCGGGTCTGGATCGGCGTGCCGATGGCGAAGTTGAGGCCACCCCAGATGACGATCGCCACGATCATCGGCAGGGGATAGGGGCTGACGGCATAGATGACTGCCAGCGTCACCGCCTGCAGGGCCAGCATGGTGATCAGCGACGGCATCAGCTTCCAGTCGGACAGCTTGCCGCCGAGGAAAACGCCAAGCGTGGCGCCGACGCCGTTGAGCAGCAGCACCCAGGGCACCAGGTCTTCGTCGAGCCCGGTGACCTCCAGCAAGGTCGGCGTGATGTAGGTGAACAGGCAGAACTGGCCGAGCATCAGCATGAGCATCAGGATCAGCGAGGTCCAGACCTGCTGGCGCGCCAGCACGCGGACCTCACGCGCCAGCCCGGCCGGTTTGGCCTGATATCCGGCGGTGCGCGGCAGAAGGGCAGTCATCGCCAGCGTTGCCGCCACGCCGAGCGCACACATCACCCAGAAGGTCGCGCGCCAGCCCCAGATGTTGCCGATGGCGGTGCCTGCCGGCACGCCGATGACGTTGGAGACGGTGAGGCCGGACAGGATGACCGCCACTGCCATGCCGCGCTTGTCCTCGGGAACCAGGCCGACGGCGACCACCATGGCGACGCCGAAATAGGCGCCGTGCGCGACGGCAACGGCGATGCGCAGCAGCAGCATCGAGGTAAAGTCGGGCGCCAGTGCACAGGCCGCCTGGCCGATGGTGAAGACGATGGCGAGGCCGAGCAGCAAGGTCTTGCGCGGCAGGGATTTGGTGGCGAGCGCCAGCAGCGGACCGCCAATGGCGATGCCGCAGGCATAGCCGGAGACGAGGTAGCCGGCGGAGGGAACCGAAACGCCGAGCCCTTCCGCCACCTGCGGCAGCACGCCGGCAATGACGAATTCGGTAGTGCCGAAGGCAAAAGCGGCAATGAACAGGGCAATGAGCGGAAGCGACATGGGAAAGCCTTGGCTGGAACGGCGTCAAACCACGGATAGGAGGCGCGGGCAATCCAGAAATTTTTGTCGCGACTTTAGCTTTTCTTGACTGCTCCCCTTGCCGCCGGCGCGATCGGTCACGCAGCGCATACCGGCAGTGGGCAAGCTCCTAGACTGGGGTCCTGCGGCCGTAAGGGATCTTCAGCCATGCGCGCTCATGAAAATAATAGAGCAGCGACTTGGTGAAGACCTCCGTCACGCCGATGGCGGCCGCCAGCTTCACGCTGCCAGTCACCACAAGCGAGATGATGATCGTGTCGATGGTGCCGGTCATGCGCCATGAAAGCGCCTTGGCGAAACTGCGCGAATGGGTATCCATCGATTTCCTCCCGGGGGCATCGGATGCTTAGCCGACGGGAGGCAGGGTGAGCAAAGACTAATTTTGCCGTTCGAGCCGGAACGACGCAAGCTTGTTCCCAAGTTGACGCCGCCGTGGCAAATCCCTTCTCGCTAGCTGGCCTTCAGTCGGGATCCTGTGAGAAGGCCGCGCTCTTCGAGCACCGGATAGGCCATCGAGGCCAGCAGTGAATTGATCTGCTTGAGGTCGCGGATGGTGTCGAGATGGATCGAGCTTGTCTCGACGCTTTTGGCGGTGCCTTCGCGCAGCCGCAGGAAATGGCTGGCGCTGGTTTCCTTCTCGCGGTCGCGCAACTGGTCCTTCTCCAGCACCAGCTGGCGCGCTGTTTCGGGGTCGCGCGAGACCAGCACGTTGAAGGCAAGCCTTGCATTGGCCAGCACCGAGCCGTGGAAGGCGCACAATTCGCTCCATCCCTCGTCGGTGAATTCCAGCCCGCGATCGACCTTCTTCTTCACATGCACCAGCATGTTGCGCACGATGATGTCGCCGACCTGCTCGAGCTTGACACAGGCGCCGATCAGTTCCTGGCAGCGCAGCGCCTCGTCCTCGGTCAGCGGGTTCTTGGTGACCTTGGCGAGGTAGAGTTTGATCGCCGCATGCTTGCGGTCGACACGGTCGTCGAGGGCGGCCAGCGCCTTTATCTTGTCGGCGTCGGCACTCTCATAGAGCTCAATGATGCGCTTCAGCATGATCTCGACCGTCTCGCAGACCCGCACCACCTCGCGCGTGGCATTGGCCAGCGCCTGGCTCGGCACATCGAGCGCGCTTTCGTTGAGCGCGGACAGTTCGATGACGTCGAGCGAGGCAGCCGGCGCTGCCTTGGTGCCGAGCGCGACGATCTTCTCCGAGGCGCGGTAGACGAAGCCGGCCAGCGGCAGGCCTGCCAGCAGGATGATGACGTTGAACAGGATGTGGGCGTTGACGATCTGGTCAGCCGCCGTGGTGCCGAGGAAGCCGACATGCGGCCGGACGATCATGAAAAGGACCAAAATGACCAGCGAGCCGAGCCCGCGCATCAGCAGATTGCCGATCGGCACGACGCGCACGGCGGGTCCGGCCGAGCGGGTCAGCATCGGCGCGATGATGGAGGAGCCGAGATTGACGCCGAGGATGAGGACGACGCCGAGTTCCGGGCTGATCAGGCCGCGGCCGGCCAGCGTCGCCATCAAAAGCACCGCGGCGATGCTAGACTGGAACAGCCAGGTGATCAGCGCTGCCAGGAGATAGGCGGTGATGGAATCGCTGGAGAAGTAGTTGATGATGACCGGCATCAGCTGGCTGTTGCGCAGCGGCTCCGACGCCTGGCCGATCATTTCCAGCGACAGGATCAAGAGGCCGATGCCGACCAGGATGCGGCCGGTCTGGCGCCAGTCGCGCCGCTCGGTCGCCATGAACATCACCGTGCCGGTGATCAGGCAGAGCGGCACCAGCAGCGTGAGGTCGAAGGTCAGCAGCTTGACCACGAGCGCCGAGCCGATCTCGGCGCCGCGCACGGCCAATTGGCCGGCGGCGCCCGAGACGATACCGGAACCGGCGAAGGAGCCGACCAAAAGCGTCACGGCGGTCGAACTCTGCAGGGCGATGGCGAGGCCGGTGCCGGCCAGCACCGCCATGATCGGATTGCGCATGGTGGCGCGCAGCCTGTGGCGCAGCACATCGCCATAGGCGCGCTCGACGCCGGTCTTCACCATGCGGGTGGCAAACAGCATCAGCGCCACGGCGCCGGCCAGATGCAAAAGGACGACGGAACCGCTCATTTCGGCGCCTGCATGCGGACAGGGCACGCAGTGCGGACGGCGCGGCCAACAGGCGGAAAAGCAAGGGTTCGAATCATGGTCATGACACTGTGAATAATAGCCGGAATATTTTAGCCGGGTAATAAAACTTTGTCGATTTCAAGAGGCCGTCGCTGCGCGACAGGCCGTGTCGGGAAATGGATGGGTGCGCGAATGGCTGCACAGCCGGGCTTTGGCCGGTCTGGAACGGCTGCCTTTGCCGAGTGGCCGACACTCATCTTTGCGATGATGTTCAAGTATCGGCAATAAGCAGAAGATTTCATTACACAATTGTAATGCCGGCATTCAGTTTCAGTTCATCCGCCGGCCGCTATTCCTCGGGCATCCACAACCAAGGAGATTTCTCATGAAGCGCATTGTTCTTTCTGTCGTCGCCGTCTCGATGCTGGCCGCCACCTCACTTGCCGGCCAGGCCGCGCCGATGAACGCGCCGGTCGTGCCGCAGTCGAATTACACCAAGGTCGACTGGCAGAAGCCGGGCCACCACAATGATGTGAGGAAGCGCGTCTTCAAGAAGAAGGTCGTCGTGAAGCGAAGCCACTGGCGTAATGGCCAGAAATATTCCGGCTGGAGGCAGCACCGGCCGATCCGCGACTATGGCCGCTACGGCCTGCATCGTCCCGGCCGCGGCCAGGAATGGATCCGCGTCGGCAACGACTATGTGCTGGTCGGCATCCTCTCGGGCGTCATCTTCGGCGCGCTCGCCGCGCAGTAAGCGCCGCAACCGGGCTGAGAAGGAAGGGCGGCCTGTAACGGCCGCCCTTCCTTTTACCCTGTGGAAACCGGGTATGGCCGGTATTGGGGGTCGTCGGATTTCGCTGGCATGATTATATGGTGGGGAAACGAGTTCCCTCAATGCGCTTTCCGCCCGCCTTTCTCGACGAGATCCGCGACCGCGTGCCGATTTCATCGGTTATCGGCCAGCGCGTCGCGTGGGATCGCAGGAAGACCAACGCGTCGCGTGGCGACTTTTGGGCCTGCTGCCCGTTCCATGGCGAGAAGAGCCCGTCCTTCCACTGCGAGGACAAGAAGGGCCGCTATCATTGTTTCGGCTGCTCGGTCTCGGGCGATCATTTCAAATTCCTGACCGAACTCGACGGAATGAGTTTCCCCGAAGCGGTCGAAAAGATCGCCGACATGGCCGGCGTGCCGATGCCGGTGCGCGACGCCCAGGAAGAGCGGCGCGAGCAGGAACGCGCCAGCCTGACCGACGTCATGGAGATGGCGACCGCCTTCTTCCAGGAGCGGCTGCAGGGGCCTGAGGGGGCAAAGGCCCGAGCCTATCTCAGGGACCGCGGGCTGACGCCGGCGACGCAGCAGTCGTTCCGGCTGGGCTACGCGCCGGACAGCCGCAACGCGCTGAAGGAGCATCTCGCGGCAAAAGGCGTGCCGAAGGCCGATATCGAAGCCTGCGGGCTGGTGCGCCATGGCGACGACATTCCGGTCTCCTATGACTGGTTCCGCGACCGCATCATGTTCCCGATACCGGATTCGCGCGGCAAGATCATCGCCTTTGGCGGCCGGGCGCTGGCGCCCGATGCGCTGGCCAAATACATGAACTCGCCCGACACCGAGCTCTTCCACAAGGGCAATGTGCTCTACAATTTCGCCCGGGCGCGAAAGGCGCTGGCCAAGGGCGGCACGGTCATTGCGGTCGAAGGCTATATGGATGTCATCGCGCTGGCGCAGGCCGGCTTCGAGAATGCCGTGGCGCCGCTTGGCACCGCGCTTACCGAAAACCAGCTTGAATTGCTGTGGCGCATGGCGCCCGAACCGATGCTGTGCTTCGACGGCGACAAGGCCGGGTTGAAGGCGGCATGGCGTGCGGCGGATCTGGCGTTACCGTCGGTGCAGGCCGGGCGCTCGGCGCGTTTTGCGCTGCTGCCGGAAGGCAAGGATCCCGACGACCTCGTCAAGGCCGAAGGGCCGGACGCGTTCCGCGCAGTGCTTGCCGATGCGCGGCCGCTGGTCGACCTTTTGTGGATGCGCGAGACAGCTGGCGGTGTCTTCGACACGCCGGAGCGGCGGGCGGAACTGGGAAAGACGCTGCGGGAGTTGACCAGCCGCATCCGCGACGAAAGCACGCGCTTTCACTACCAGCAGGAAATGCGCGAGCGGGAAAAGAGCTTCTTCGGCTCGCAGCGCGATGCGCGGCAAGGACGCCAGGACTGGAAACCGGGGCAGGGCAAGGCAGTCGCACCCGGCGGCCAGTTCGCCAAGCCTGGCGGCGGTCGCATGGCGATCACCGAAAGCCTCGGCCAGTCGGCGCTGGTCAAGCGCGGCAGCGAAGGGATGTCTGTGCGCGAGGCGACGATCATCGTGGCGCTGGTCAACCATCCGGCGCTGATCGACGAGAATTTCGCCCATGTCGAATTTCTCGACCTTGCCAATTCCGATCTGCAGCGGCTGCACGCCGCCATCCTTGACGCAATGGCGCACGACATGGCCAATGACCGCCACGCCGTGGTGGCGACGATCGAGCGTGCCGGCTGCGCCGAGATCTGGGAGCGCGCGGTTGGCCTGATCCGGCGGGCGCGGCAATGGCCGGCGCTGGAGACGGCAGCACTTGACGACGCCCGTGACGCTCTGAACCAGGCACTGCACTTGCAGCGCAGCGCGCGCACCTTACATAAGGAGCTGAAACAGGCGGAAGCGGCGCTCGAAGCGGATCCCTCGGACGAAAACTTCCGCCATCTGATCGAAATTCAGGCGCAATTTCAGGATGTGCAGGCGACGGAAGCGCTGATCGAAGGATTTGGCGTTTCGTCGGGCAGGGCTGGGCGAGCCTAAGTGCAGCTGAGTGCAGGGATGAGAGCGTGGCCGGGCTTCCCAGCGGAGCAAGGCGCGCTAAGTCGGGTAATTGATTCGCTTTTTTCATGCGAATCATGCCAGAGGCGCTTGACCTTCAGACAGAATGGCGGAATCAGGACGATTCGAAACGTTAACCCGCACCCGCGCCGACGGGAAATGAGCGATGTGAGGTACTGGTCACTGGACAGGCAGGCAGCCTGCCACAGATATCAGGGTTAATCTGGACTTAACGATCAATGAAGTTAGTGGCCCGGTGAAGCGCGTTTCAAAACGAGCCTATCCGATTTGACTGGTCCGACAGCTTACGCGGCCCCGATGCCCGGCCGCTAGGAGAAGATAAAAATTATGGCGACTAAGGAAAAGGAAGAGGTCGAGACCGAACGCGAAGGCGCCACAGATGGCCCTCTGCTCGACCTTTCCGATGATGCTGTCAAGAAGATGATCAAGGCCGCCAAGAAGCGCGGCTATGTCACGATGGACGAGCTGAATTCGGTGCTGCCTTCCGAGGAAGTGACCTCCGAGCAGATCGAGGACACGATGGCGATGCTGTCCGACATGGGCATCAACGTCGTCGAGGATGACGAGCAGGGCGAAGAGGCCGAGGCCGGCGACACCGCGGCGGACGCCGAGGAAGACGCCAACGAGCTGGCCGAACAGACCGGCACGGCGGTCGCCGCCACCACAACCAAGAAAGAGCCGACCGACCGCACCGACGATCCGGTGCGCATGTATCTGCGCGAGATGGGCTCGGTCGAGCTGCTGTCGCGCGAGGGCGAAATCGCCATTGCCAAGCGCATCGAGGCCGGCCGCGAGACGATGATCGCGGGCCTGTGCGAAAGCCCGCTGACCTTCCAGGCCATCATCATCTGGCGCGACGAGCTCAACGAATCCAAGATCCTGCTGCGCGAGATCATCGATCTCGAAGCCACCTATGCCGGCCCGGAGGCCAAGCAGGCGCCGGTGGTCGAGCGCATCGAGGAAGCGCCCAAGGCCGAGGAAAAGCCGCGGCGCGGACGCGACGAGGAAGACGACATCACCAATGTCGGCACCGATACGCGCGGCATCGGGGACGATGACGAGGAAGACGAGGACGAAGCGAGCCTGTCGCTGGCGGCGATGGAAGCCGAACTGCGTCCGCAGGTGATGGAGACGCTCGACGTCATCGCCGACACCTACAAGAAGCTGCGCAAGCTGCAGGACCAGCAGGTCGAGAACCGTCTGGCCGCCGCCGGCACGCTGTCGCCCAGCCAGGACCGCCGGCTGAAGGAGCTGAAGGACCAGTTGATCAAGGCGGTGAAGTCGCTGTCGCTCAACACGGCGCGCATCGAGGCGCTGGTCGAGCAGCTCTACGACATCAACAAACGCCTGGTGCAGAACGAGGGCAAGCTGTTGCGCCTCGCCGAAAGCTATGGCGTGCGCCGCGAGGAGTTCCTGAAGGAATATCAGGGTTCCGAACTCGACCCCAACTGGACGCGCGCGATCGGCAACCTGACCTCGCGTGGCTGGAAGGAATTCACCAAGAACGAGAAGGATGCGATCAAGGACCTGCGTGCCGAGATCCAGCATCTGGCCACTGAAACGGCGATCTCGATCCTGGAATTCCGCAAGATCGTCAACCAGGTGCAGAAGGGCGAGCGCGAAGCCGCGATCGCCAAGAAGGAAATGGTCGAGGCCAATCTGCGCCTCGTCATCTCGATCGCCAAGAAATACACCAATCGCGGCCTGCAGTTCCTCGACCTGATCCAGGAAGGCAATATCGGCCTGATGAAGGCGGTCGATAAGTTCGAATACCGCCGGGGCTACAAGTTCTCCACCTACGCGACGTGGTGGATCCGGCAGGCGATCACGCGTTCGATCGCCGACCAGGCGCGCACCATCCGCATTCCGGTGCACATGATCGAGACGATCAACAAGATCGTGCGCACCTCGCGCCAGATGCTGCACGAGATCGGCCGCGAGCCGACGCCGGAGGAACTGGCCGAAAAGCTCGCCATGCCGCTCGAAAAAGTGCGCAAGGTGTTGAAGATCGCCAAGGAGCCCATCTCGCTCGAAACGCCGGTCGGCGACGAGGAGGATTCGCATCTGGGCGACTTCATCGAGGACAAGATGGCAATCCTGCCGATCGACGCCGCGATCCAGGCCAATCTGCGCGAGACCACCACGCGCGTTCTGGCCTCGCTGACGCCGCGCGAGGAGCGCGTTCTGCGCATGCGCTTCGGCATCGGCATGAACACAGACCACACGCTGGAAGAAGTCGGCCAGCAGTTCTCGGTCACCCGCGAGCGTATTCGCCAGATCGAAGCCAAGGCATTGCGCAAGCTCAAGCATCCGAGCAGGTCGCGCAAGCTGCGCAGCTTCCTCGACAGCTGAGACATACCGACAACAAGAACAAAAGGGCGCCCCCTGGCGCCCTTTTTCGTTTGTGACACGCGCTCTTGCGGCTCGCATCCATCGGGAGGATAATTTCCAGGTCGGATGCATTTTCTGGGCGACAACCCGGATGCCCGCCCCGGCGAAGACGCCGTGCTCCGTGGCCCCGGAGGGAGGTGTGCCGTGACAAGCTACATCGTGCTGATGAACTGGACGGAGCAGGGCGCGAAGAATGTGCGGGATTCGCCGAAACGGCTTGATGCCGCCAGGAAACAATTGGGCGACATGGGCGGCTCGTTCAAGGCGTTCTACCTGACGATGGGTGAATACGACATGGTGGCGGTGGTGGAAGCACCCGACGATGCGGTCCTGGCGCGTTTCTCGCTGATGCTGGCGGCCGCCGGCAACATCCGGACGCGGACGCTGAAAGCCTTCCCCGAATTCGCCTACCGCGAGATCATCTCGTCGCTTGGATAGCAGGCGGCAGGGTTCGAAGGCGACGACAAGATACCCGGCCTGACGGCGCTTTGCCGCAGGACAGGACGCTTTGCCGTGATAAACTGCGGCCAGAGGATCGCGATGAAGAAAGTCTCGATACTGGCTGGCAGCCTTGCCTTGATAAGAGTGGGCGCTGTTTCGCGACAACGGATGCACCGAGGCCATGCGCGGCTGTCATAGGGTGAGATGATGTCCGAAACACATTCGCATCTTTGGCCCGGCGTGCCGCTCGCCCTTGGCTCGGCCGCTCTGTTCGGCGCGACGCCGCCGCTTTCCAAGCTGCTGCTCGACGCCGTGAACCCCTTCATGCTGGCCGGCCTGCTCTATCTTGGCGCCGGTCTCGGCCTCGCTCTCTATCGCTTGCTTCGCGGCAGGCAGGCGGCGGCTGGCGAAGCGCAACTGGCCGCCCGGGATATCCCCTGGCTGGCGCTGGCAATCGGCATGGGTGGCATCCTCGCGCCGGTGCTGTTGATGTTCGGCCTCAGCCTCAACACGGCATCCAGTTCAGCGCTGCTGCTCAACCTGGAAGGGTTGGCGACCATGGCGATCGCCTGGCTCGTCTATCGCGAGAATGTCGACCGGCGCCTGCTTTTTGGCGCCTTCGCCATTCTGGCGGGCGCGGTGCTGTTGTCATGGGACGGCGGCGGCGTTGCTTTCAACCCGGGCGCCCTGCTGGTCGCGGGGGCTTGCGTGGCCTGGGGGCTGGACAACAATTTCACGCGCAGGATTTCAGCCACCGACCCCGTGGTGATCGCCATGCTGAAAGGCCTGGTGGCGGGTGCGGCCAATGTCGGATTGGCGCTTGCCGCCGGGGCGTCGTTTCCCACGATATCCATTGTCGCGGCCACGGCCGCGGTCGGCTTCCTCGGTATCGGCGTCAGCCTGGCGATGTTCATCCTGGCGCTGCGCCATCTCGGGACGGCGCGCACAGGCGCCTATTATTCGCTCGCTCCGTTCATCGGTGCGCTTGTGGCCATCGTCATGCTGGGCGATGCCGTCACTCTCAAACTGGTGATCGCGGGGCTTCTGATGGGTGTCGGCCTGTGGCTGCATCTGTCGGAACGCCATGAGCACGAGCACGACCATGAGGCGCTGGAACATGAGCACAGCCATGTGCATGACGAGCACCACCAGCACGATCATGACGGGCCGGTGAGCGAGCCGCATTCGCACTGGCACCGGCACGCGCCGATGCGCCACCGGCATCCGCATTATCCGGACCTGCATCATCGGCATAGCCACGGCTGAGCATGCCAACATCATGCTCAAGCAAACACCCAAGCCTGAACTGACCGTCTGGTACAACACGCGATGCCCTGTCTGCGATGCGGGCATCAGCCGGCAAAAGCGGCGGCTGATCGAAGCGGTCCAGGCGGGGAGGATCGAGTTTCGCGACATCAATCTGGAGCCGGCGGCGCTTGGCCGTTTTGGCGCCTCGCTGGAAGACATCCGCCGCCGGCTGCACGCCACCGACGCGGCCGGCCGGCTGCTGGTCGGCGCCGATGTCGCGATTGCCATATGGCAAGCGACACCCGGCGAGGGCTGGCTGGCCGCGCTTTTCGGCAATCCGGTTGCCTTGCCGTTGACACGACTTGCCTATGACCGGTTCGCCGACCTGCTCTACGCCTGGAACCGGCGCAAGGGCCGCTGGTAGCCGAACGCGTCCAACTCCGTCGTCCGCAAGACAACCCCCGGACCGGAAGCCGATCAGGCTGGCGCCGCATTCCGATACATCGTAAGATATATCTTGACTCCAGCAGGTCGGGCGCCTATTTAAGATATATCGTAAGATAGAACTCAAGGAGCAATCATGCACAGACACAGTCATTTCGGCGAACGCATGTTCATGCACATGGCCGGCAGATTCGGTGGCAGAGGCGGCGGCTTTGGTCCGTTCGGCCATGGCGGTCGCGGCGGCGGACGCGGTGGCCCGGGCGACATGTTCCGCGCCGGCCGCATGCTGGCCGACGGCGACCTCAAGCTGATCACGCTTTCGCTGCTGGCCGAGGCGCCGCGCCATGGCTACGACATCATCAAGGCGCTGGAAGAGCGCACAAGCGGCATCTACAGCCCGAGCCCGGGCGTGGTCTACCCGACGCTGACCTTCCTGGAAGAGGCCGGCTATGCCGTCTCGTCGAGCGAAGGCAACAAGAAGGTGTTTTCCATCACCGAGGCCGGGCAGGCGCATCTTGCCGACAATCGCGAGATGATCGACGGCGTGCTCGACCACCTCGAGCGCTTCGGCCGCAAGATGGCCAAGGCGCGCGACTGGTTTGGCTGGAACGATGATGGCGAGGACCGCCGCGGTGGCCGGGGCGGGCGTGGCGAGCGTTCCGAAACGCGCGACGAATTCCGCGCCATCCGCCACCGCCTGCGCGCTGCCCTGGGCGACATCGTCGATGCGCCGGCCGAAAAGCAGGCCGAGGCGATCGCCATTCTCGAAGCCGCGGCGGAAGCGCTGGAAGCTCTGACGCACCGCTGATCCAGATGCAATAAATGCATGAAAAGAGCCCGGGTCGACCCGGGCTTTTTTGCGTCAGCGCGAATGCGGATCATTCCTTGCCGACTTCGATCTTGGCGGTCATCTCGGCCGACAGGCGCTCGTACCAGGAGATGAACATTGTTCAGACCTGTTTTTGAACACTGTTCACGAAATCCCGGATGTGGTAGACGGAGGGACGATCGTGGTTCGAACAGCCGGGCCGAGGGCACGGCATCCATGAGGACAAGCATGGCGCTGGACAGGGAAGAAACAGGCGAGCGGGTGCTGGCGATTGCCGAGGTGCTGCTCAACGAGGGCGGCATGGACAATCTGAAGGCCAGGACCATCGCCGAGCAGGCGGGCATTTCGGTCGGCTCGGTCTACAATCTGTTTTCCGACCTCGACGGGGTGCATCGTGCCGTCAACATGCGGCTGCTCGACCGGCTGGGCGCGGCAGGGGCGGCGGCGATGGCCGATCTTTCCCAGCGCGGCATCACCGACGTGCGCCAGCGCCTGCTGGCACTGGCCGGCGCCTATGTGCGTTTTGTCGAAGCGCATCCCGGCAGCTGGCCGGCGCTGCTCGCCTTCAACAGGCGGCGTCCGACGCTGACCGAGCCGGATGCCTATGAGGCGCGGCTCGACCAGCTGTTCGAGATCATTGCCGGCGTGCTCGCCGGCGGCGATTTCGACCTCGACGACGACACCCGCCGGATCGCCGCGCGCACATTGTGGTCAAGCGTGCATGGCATCGTCACCAGCGGCTACGCCGGCAGGTCCGTTCGCCGGCAGGCCGACGAGATCGACCGGCAGATCGAGCTGCTGGTCGCCGTCTTCATCAGGGGGCTGGAACGCGGCGGCACATTCGCGCATGCTGGGACAACAGCGTCGTGAATCGAGACGTTGATGGCTTGCAGGCCTTCGGCAAGCCAAGCTGAAGGCCGGCGCTTTGACCAGACCTTTGAGCCACCACCTTGCAACAGACGGTCTTCGCCTGCGCACTCGTTCCGGATCGGCTGCATTCCAAACGCTCGCGCAGGACATCGTCCTGAGCAATTGGCTTGACGTTGAGGGTTGACGCGTCGCGCGGATTCGCGAACGTGGCAGATCGGAGCAATGAAGGGCCGGATGATGACGACAGTCAACGATTCAACTCCAGCAGCGCGGGAATTGTATCTTGATCTCCTGATCAGGATATTGCTCAACACGATTTACCAGGATCCCGCGATCAACCCGGAGGTTCAGCCGATGGTGGTCGAGCCGTTCAACCCGAAAACCCGCGCGATCGGCAAGGATTGGCCAACGCAGGCTCACACGATGGTCGGCCAGGCGCGTCTCGAGAGCTTGCGCAATCTATCACAGCAGGTGCTGGACGACGGCATCGTTGGCGACTTCATCGAAACGGGCGTCTGGCGCGGTGGCTGCTGCATCCTGATGCGCGGCGTTCTTGCCGCGAACCAGATCCACGACCGCAAGGTCTATGTCGTGGACTCGTTCGCCGGCCTGCCGGCGCCAAACGAAGAGCTCTATCCCTGGGATACCGGGTGGAACCTTAACGTGTTCAAGGAACTGGCCGTCTCGCTGGAGACGGTCAAGGACAATTTCTCACGCTATGGGCTGCTCGACGAGCAGGTCGTGTTCGTAGAAGGGATGTTCAGCGACACCCTGCCGTCGCTGTCGGCCGGGCCGTTCGCGCTGCTGCGGCTCGACGGCGATCTTTACGAGTCGACCATTGTGGCGCTGAATTCCCTTTACCCCAAATTGTTCCAGGGCGGTGTTGTCATCATCGACGATCGCGCTCTCGATCCATGCCAGCGCGCGGTGATCGATTTTCGCGATCAACACGGCATCACGGCACCGATGCAGGAGGTCGACTGGACCGGATCCTGGTGGCGCAAGGAGTGAGAGTATTTTCCTTTTACGCAATTCCCAAGGGCAAGCGCTAAGCGCTTTTCCCAGGAAAACCGCTTCACACTTTTCTGCAATTGCTCTAGCGAACGCGACGGAGATAGCCGTTGACGTTCCAGGTCACATTGGTGCCGAAGTGGTCGCAAAGGCTGGTATCGATTTCATAGTCCTGCCCCCGATCGCGCAAGAACAGCTCGACCGCACGGCGTGGGCCGCCCATCAGCGTGGCGACAAATTCTGGACCATAAAGATCGTCGACAATACCGTCCTCGACGGCAATATACTCTCCCGCAACCAGCCAACGATCGAAGAAGCGCAGCACGGCGAGCGTCGTCTCGCAATGATGGTCCGCATCCTCGATGACGAACATCGGTCTGGGGAGGCTCTCGATCAGATCCGCCGGTAAGGTTGCCGCCAGGTCGCGACCGTCGCCACGATGAAACGTCACGCCCGGCACGCTGATCGAGGGCGGCGTGATGTCGATCGAGTGAATGACGCAGTCGACGCCGAAGCTGCGTATGATATCGGCAAACCAGAGCGCGCTGCCGCCCCATTTGGAGCCGATCTCGATCAATGTCCTGGGCTTCTGCTGCCAAAGCAGCATTTGGTACAGCGCCAGATCGAATGGATTTTTGTAGGTGGGCACGCCCTTGTAGGTGTAGCGCAAGGTGCCGTCTTGAATCGTCGCAAGCGGTACACCAAGCAATGCGCTTCCGGTGGCAAGACGTTCAATCATACGGTTGTCCTTCAAGCCGACGTCAAACCCGATTATGCGGTATGCCGCTGCGACACAGCGTGAGCGGGTCGGTTGGCGGTTCAGAAGATACTTGCCGAAGCCGGTGTAGCAACGGGGTCGCAACTCGCTGGTCATGAACGGCTTACTGGTACGAAATATCGCCACCCATATTCAAGGACATTCATGGCACGCAGCGGTATATTGCCGATCGTGATTGAATTCCCATGCGCCTCCCGCAACGCAGAACCGGTCGTCAGGACAGCGGCGGAACAGTGAGAGGGGGCTGGAACGCGGCGGCACATTCGCGCATGCTGGGACAACAGCGTCGTGAATCGCGGACAGGCAGGCCGCGATCGCAGGGCGAACAAGGAGATTTGAGCCATGTCTTTTCTGAAACGTCTTTTCGGCGGTGGCGGCGGTGAAGCGGCCGAGGCCAAGAGTGCCGCACCCGCCAAGCAGGTCGAGCACAAGGGTTTCCTGATCAGCGCTACACCCTACAAGAACGATGGCCAGTACCAGACCTGCGGTATCGTCTCCAAGGAGATCGACGGCGTGGTGAAGGAGCACAAATTCATCCGCGCCGACCGCTTCGCCGGCCTCGACGACGCCGTCGACATCTCGATCAAGAAGGGCATCCAACTGGTCGATGAACAGGGCGAGCGGATTTTCGGCTAGGGCTCGGCCACGTGGAGCCTGCATAAATCCAGCTTATCATCACCCCTAGTTTTTGAAGACGTTACAGGGTCTTTCGCCGTCTGTAGCTTCGACCCTACACATTGGAAATGACTGGGATTTGGTGGGTCGATGCAGACACATGCGCGGGTGGTGATTGTTGGCGGCGGGTGCGTCGGCGCGGGCATCCTCTACGGCCTGGCCAAGCGCGGCTGGACCGACGTCGCGCTGCTGGAACGCACGCAGCTGACGGCCGGCTCGACCTGGCATGCGGCGGGCCTCGTCCCGTCCTATGCCCGCAACATCAATATCGGCCGGATGATCAACAAGACCATCGAGATCTATGAAGGGCTAGAGGCCGAGACCGGACAGCCGGTCGGCTGGCACAAATGCGGCCAGTTGCGGATCGCCAATTCCAGGGACCGGCTCGACGAATACAAGAGCTATATGAGCGTGGCCGACGTTCAGGGCATGCGGGCGCATTTGCTGTCGCCGGCGGAGGCGAGGGCGCTCTGCCCGCTTCTCGACAACAAGCATATGCTTGGCGCGCTCTATCATCCCGACGACGGCCATATCGCGCCGGCCGACGTGACCCATGCCATGGCCAAGGGCGCGCGGGATCTGGGTGCCAGGATCCACCTGAACACGGAGGTCACCGGCTTTCAGCGGACCGCCGGCGGCGAATGGCGGGTCACCACCAACAAGGGCGACATCATTTGCGAACATGTGGTCTGCGCCACCGGCAATTACGCGCGCCAGACCGGCGCGCTGCTCGGCCTCGACATCCCCGCCATCCCGATCCTGCACCAGTACTGGATCACCGAGCCCGTGCCGGAGATCGTCGAGCGCAAAAAGCAGGGACGTGCCGAAATGCCGATCCTGCGCGACGAGGGTTTTGAAGGCTATCTGCGCGAGGAAGGCGACGGCTTCATGTTCGGGCCCTACGAGCGCACCGAACACCTCAAGCTGTTCGCAGAGGACGGCGTTCCCGCCTGGTTCGGCGCCGACCTCGTCGAAGAGGATTTCGAGGCGGTGTCGTGGAACTGGGAGCAGGCAACGCAGCTCGTGCCGGCGCTGGGACGTGCCGGGATCAAGGCCAATGTCCGCGGTCCCTTCCAGATGACGGCGGACGAGCTTCCGCTGATGGGACCGGCCTGGGGCCTGCCCAATGTGTGGCTGGCCGAGGGCGTGCCGGGCGGCATATTGTGGGGCGGCACGATCGGCTATTACCTGTCGGAGCGGATCGTCGAGGGCGGCAACAGCCTCGACACTTCCGATCTCGATCCGCGCCGCTTCGGCGACTATGCCAACAAGGCCTGGACGCGCGAGAAGGTCCGCGAGGCCTGGGGCACGCATGCCGAGCAGAAATATCCGGGACAGGACATGCCCGCCGCCCGCCCGCAGAAGACCGCGCCGTCCTATGCGCGGCTGACCGAACTGGGTGCGGTCTGGGGCGTGCTCAACGGCTGGGAAATGCCGAACTGGTTCGCGCCCAAGGGCGTCGAGGCCAAGGACCAGTACAGCTGGCGCTGGACTGAAAAGGGCGTCTTCGTCGGCGGGGAGGTGCAGGCGGTGCGCAACGCCGTCGGCCTGGTCGAGATGACGCCGATGACCAAGTTCGAAGTATGGGGGCCAGGCGTGGCCGCCTGGCTCGACACGATCCTCGCCAACCGCCTGCCGGCGACCGGCCGGGCGGTGCTGGCGCATCACCTTACCGCTGCCGGCGGCGTGCAGGCCGAATATATGGTGGCGCGCCTTGGCGACGACAGTTTCTACCTGATTTCGACGCCGCGCGCGGAACGCTGGAATTTCGACGATCTCTCAAGGCTGCTTCCCGCCGACGGCAGCGTCAGTCTGAAGAACGTCACCAACGATCGCGGTTGCTTCACGGTCGTCGGGCCGAAGGCGCGAGACGTGCTGCAACCACTCACCGAGATCGACCTGTCGAATGCGGGCTTTCCCTGGTTCGGCGTGAAGACCGGCAGCGTGGCGCTTGCCAGCGACGTGCGGCTGCTGCGCGTCAACTACGAGGGTGAACTCGGCTGGGAACTCTACCATCCGATGGCCTACCAGCGGCAATTGCTCGACGCGATCCTGAGAGAGGGCGAGAAGCACGGCATGCGGCTCGTCGGGCTGCATGCGCTGGAATCGCTGCGGCTGGAGAAATCCTACCGCGCCATGTATCGCGACATGAATCCCGAACTCAACGCGCTGGAGAGCGGGCTCGAGCGCTTCATCCGCCTCGACAAGGGCGATTTCGTCGGCCGCGACGCGGTCGTGAAATACAAGGCGAGGAGCGACCAGCGCCGGTCGGTGACGCTCAGAATAGAAACCGACGGCGCCAGCACGCTTGCCAGTGAAGGGCTGTACATCGGCGGCGAACTGGTCGGCCGCATCACATCGGGCGGCTATGGCTACACGCTCGGCCACGATGTGGCGCTGGCGCTGCTGCCCGAGCGTCTCGGCACGCCCGGCACGAAGCTCGACGTCGCCATTCTGGGGGAATGGAAGACCGCTGAGGTCATCGCGGATTCGCCCTATGATCCCTCTTCGGCCAGGGCGCGGATGTAACGCGCAGCAGCGGTGAGCGAAGGTATTGGGGGACGCTTCCAGCTTCCGTTGTTTTTTTGCATAGGACTGTCGGCGCCCGAAAGCGGCTTCGGCCATCACTTGCCAATGTAGGCGGCCAGTTCGTCCGGCGTCCCATTTGGGAAAGCCTGTTTTAGAAAGTCCAAGAACGCCGACACTCGCGCGCTGAGCAGCCGGCGCGATGGGTAGAGCGTCCAAATCGAGATTTCGGGACCGTCAATATCCCCCCAATTCACCAGTGTCCCGTCAGCCAAGTCGTGGCTCACCAACGAAATGGGAAGACGTCCTGCACCGACGCCGGCTCGCACGGCATCCCGGACCATGATGAGCGTTGACAAAACGAGGACCGGCTCGATTGTAATCGTTGACCGGCCACCGGGTGTCTTCACGTGCCATGTTTGCAGTTCGCCTGCTCCGCGCGCAACGCCAGGAGCGGCATGCTCACCGGTCGTGCGAGGAAGGTCGGGGTTCGCCACAACAACCAGACGATCGCGGAGAAACGCCCGTCCGACCAGGCTTTCGTCGGGATCTGGATTGACCCGGATTACCAGGTCGTAGCCTTCCTCGATCATGTCGACAGGCCGGTCCTCAGTCGTCACCTCGAGCTTCACCTCCGGATACTTGAGGGCAAATCCCGCGGCGATCCTCCCCATTGCCGTCTGCGAAAAATGTAAAGGTGCGCTGATCCGCAATCTCCCCTTGGGTCTCTGAGCGCCCGAGGCAATCGCCGAAGCCGTCTCGTCCAGTTCGGCAAGCAACGCCCCCGTCCGCTCGAAGAGCGCCCGTCCTTCTTCAGTGAGCTTCAGGTTGCGCGCACCCCGTTCAAACAGGCGCAGATCAAGACTGCTTTCCAACTCTCCAACGCGCCGGGACAGCGTTGCCTTGGGCCGGCCGGTGGCCCTTGCCGCTTTGCCGAAGCCACCATGGCGGGCGACGAGATTGAAATCGGCGAGCGCAAGAAGATCCATTGGTGTTCCACCAGTGAGACGGTGCGTCTAGAGTTTCCGTCTATTGGGCTCTCAGTGAGCCACACATATTGGAGGTGTCAAGCAACCCAACAGGAGAAATTTCATGACCATTCTCGTTACCGGCGCCACAGGCAATATTGGCCGCCAAGTCGTCGAACACCTCGTCAAGCGCGGCGCCGATGTCCGTGCTCTCGTCCGCGATCCGTCGAAAGCCAGCTTCCCGGCAGGCGTATCCGTCGTGCAAGGCGACTTTCTCGATGTCGATTCGCTGCGCAAAGCCATGTCTGGCGTTTCCACTCTTTTCCTCTTGAACGCCGTGGTGCCGGACGAATTCACCCAAGCTTTGATCGCACTGAACGTCGCCCGATCGGCCGGCATCGAGCGCATCGTCTATCTGTCGGTGATCCACGCTGACGTCTATGTGAACGTGCCGCACTTCGCGGGCAAGTTCGGCGTTGAGCGAATGATCGAGCAGATGAACTTCAAGGCTACGATCTTGCGCCCGGCCTACTTCATCCAGAACGATCTGATGATCGAAGACGTTATCACCGGCTACGGCACCTACCCAATGCCGATCGGCGCCAAGGGTCTTGCCATGATCGACGTGCGTGATATCGCTGAGATCGCCGCCCTTGAGCTGCTGCGCCGCGAACAGTCCGCAGAGCCGCTTGCGCTCGACCGGATCAACCTCGTCGGTCCGCAGACACTGACTGGGACGGATATCGCCGCAATCTGGTCAGACGTGCTTGCCCGCCCGATCCACTACGGCGGCGACAATACAGAGGGCTTTGAGCAAAATCTCAAGCAGTTCTTGCCCGCCTGGATGGCCTACGACATGCGCTTGATGGGCGAGCGCTTCTTCACCGACGGGATGCGGCCCGAGGCCGGCGACGTCGAGCGCCTGACTGCGCTTCTGGGCCGCCCACTGCGCCCATATCGCGACTTCGCCTCAGCGATCGCTGGTTCGCGGGCGATAGAGTCGGCGGCGAGCTGAGGAGTAAAATCGGCGCACGCGTCATCGCCGGACTGCACAATAGCAAGCTTACACGGGGGTAGGCGAGAGAGGCGAATGCTCCGTTCGGGGCTCTTAATCCGAAAAACTCACACTGACGCCGCGCTGGCGAAAATAGGCCTGCATCAGCTTGCGGCCCGAGCGGTTGTTTTGCGCCAACTTGGTCGGATCGAACACCGCCTGTTTCATCCCCTCGCGCGCCAGCGCGGCCTTGAGCGTCGCGATATGTGCGTCGATGTCGGCATTGTCCGCCCGAAGCGATGCATAGATATTCTCGGTCGCCTCGGCCACGGTCGGTTCGCTCACAGCTGTCGTCCTCTTGTTGATTGGGCGGCGGCTTAGCACAGATTCGCGGCTGCGCGATACCGATGCGTACCGGCCAGACTGGTCAGCCACAGGCATCCGATCAGCGCGGCGCCTAAGCCTGGCCGCTCCTGGCCGACTTCGTCAGTTCCTGTTCCAGGTCCACCAGTTCCTTGCCGCCGGCCATCAGGTTGAGCAGCTGGTCGCGGGTGATTTCGCCCTTGGCGTAGGTGCCGGTGCTTCTGCCGCGCTTCAACAGCGTGAAGCGGTCGCCGACGACATAGGCGTGGTGGACGTTATGGGAAATGAAGATGACGCCGATGCCGCGCGCCTTGGACTGCACGATGAGCTTCAGCACCACGGATGCCTGGTGGACACCCAACGCCGAGGTGGGCTCGTCGAGGATCAGCACCTTGGCGCCGAAATAGACGGCGCGCGCTATGGCCAGGCATTGCCGTTCGCCGCCCGACAGCGTGCCGACCGGCTGTTCGGGATCGCGCAGCTGGATGCCCATCGCCGACATTTCGTCGTAGGCGGTGCGGTTGGCGAATTCGGCGTCGAACTGGCTGATCGGGCCGAACTTGCGCATCGGCTCGCGCCCGAGGAAGAAGTTGCGCGCCACGCTCATCAGCGGCACCAGCGCCAGATCCTGGTAGACGGTCGCGATGCCGCTGTCGCGCGTATCGGCGGGCGAGGCGAACCTTGTGGGCTTGCCCTGGACGCGGATTTCGCCCTCGTCCGGCGAGTAGACGCCGGACAGGGTCTTGATCAGCGTCGACTTGCCGGCGCCATTGTCGCCGAGCAGGCAATGCACCTCGCCGGGGCAGACATCGAAGGACACGTCCTTCAGCGCCACGACCGAGCCGAAATACTTGCTGACCGACTTCAGTTCGACATAGGGCTCGGCCATCACCGGCTCCTCATGGCGCGGTTGCGCACATAGCTGTTGAACAGCACCGCGATGACCATCATGGCGCCCATGAACAGCTTGAACCAGTCGGTGTCGATGCCGGTGTAGAAGATACCCATCTGCACCACGCCGAAGATCAGGGCGCCGAACATGGCGCCGATGGCCGATCCATAGCCGCCGGTCAGCAGCGTGCCGCCGATGACGACGGCGATGATGGCCTCGAATTCCTTCTGCGTGCCGCGCAGCGTGTCGGCGGAGCCGGTGACCAGCACCTGGACCGCCGCGAACAGGGCGGCCGCGAGCGCAGTCATGACGAACAGCGTGATCTTGGTGCGCGCCACCGGCACGCCGAGATTGCGCGCGGCATTGGCTTCGCCGCCGGCTGCAAAAATCCAGTTGCCGAAACGGCTGCGCGTCAAGAGCCAGGTGCAGGCCAGTGTCAGCGCGATCCACCACACGATCGACACCGGAATGCCTGATATCGACGGCATTCCGTCGGCCCGCTTGCCGATCAGGCCAAGGTCGGAAAGCCAGGCAATCAGGCCGGTGAACACCTGGCCAGAGAACAGGCTGTTGAGGGGATCGTTCTGCGCCAGCTCGTGCACGCCCGACACCTGGGTCCGCCCTGAAATGCCGCGCGTGAGGCCGAGCGTCAGGCCGCGCAGCATGAACAGGCTGCCGAGCGTCACGATGAAGGAAGGCAGGCCGGTCCTGACGACGGCGAGCCCGTTCAGCGCGCCAATGCCGCCGCAGACGGCAAAGGTGAACAGCAGCGAAAGCCAGATCGGCCATCCCCAGAACACGGCAGGGATGGCGATGAGGATGCCGGCAAAGCCGATCATCGAGCCGACCGACAGATCGAACTCGCCGGCAATCATCAGCAGGGCCACGGGTGCGGCGAGAATGCCAAGCTGGGCCGAGACTTCGAGGAAGTTGACGATGCCCTTGGCGCTGAAAAGCCCCGTGCTTCCCGCCGTGATGGCGAAGAACACGAAGACCAGCACGGTGCCGGCGGCCGCGCCAAGCTCCGGCCTGCTTAGCAGGCGGCTGAGGCGTGAGACGGACCGGACCCGCTCGTCGCGAATCTCTGAAACCATGGCTGCTTGCCCTCAAGAGTGTAGCGGCCGGGGCGTGGCCCCGGCCGCCTGTGTTAGCGCTTGCCTTGTTTCGACAGCTCGATGACCGAGGCGGCAGTATCCTTGGTGACGAAGCCTGGGCCGGTCGGATAGTCGGCGATCGGCATGATCTTGTACTTCTTCCAGAGATCGAACATCGCGACCGGGATGTAGCCCATGGCGTATTGCTGGGCGTCGATGCCCCATTCCATCTTGCCGCCGACGACGGCCTGCAGGATCGTGGGCGAGAGGTCGAATGTGCCGGTCTTCACCTTGCCCGAGAGGCCCAATTCATCAAGCGCGGCCAGCGTCGGTTCGGCACCGCTGGCACCGACGGCGAGGATGAACTGTGTATCGGCATGAGCGGTCATGTAGGCGATCACGCGGTTCTTCATTTCGGTCGGGTCGATGACGCCGTTCATCACCGGCACGTCGACGCCCAGACCCTTGGCGAAGCCGGCGCAGCGGTCGTCGAGGCTCGAATTGCCGACCTCGTGGTTGGCGCAGACCGCCTTGGTGAGGCCGAGCGCCTTGATGCGCTCGCCGGCCATGACGCCCGCCTGGAATTCATCCTGCCCCATGAACAGCAGGCCGCCAAGGTCATGGGTGAGTTTCGAGCCGCCGGAATCGATGACGATCACCGGGATGCCGGCGGCGACGGCGTTCTTGACCGGAGTTGTAAGGGCGGCCGCATCGGGGATCGAAACAACCATGCCGTCGGGCTTCGAGGCCGCGATGGCGTCGATCATCTGCCCCATCTTAGCCATGTCGAAGGTTTCGGGCGCCAGATATTCGGCCTTGACGCCGAGCGTCTTGGCGGCATCGTCCATGCCGTTCTTGACGACCGACCAGTAGGGGTCGCCGCTCTGGCCGTGGGTGACGAACACCACCCGCGTTTCGTCGGCGGCCGCAAGGGTCGTGGCCGCCGCCATCATCGTGAAGCCGGCCAGCAGGCCGAGCGCGGGCTTTATTAATTTCGCAAGCGAAAACATAACAACCTCCTGTTTGTTTTCCGCCGCCGCAATTACGGTCGGCAGTCCAGTTGCCCCTTCATTCCAGTTTCATTCCTCAGCACTGGTTTCCTGGAGGCCGAATAGTGGCCTCGATCACTCCATGACGGTAAATCCAACCTCTTTCGCCATGCGCGACAGGTTCTTGAATCCCATCGTCGCATAGGTCAGCGGATTGGCCTTGTTGGGGTCCTGCTCGGCCTCGACGACCAGCCAGCCGCTGTAACCATTGTCGGCCAGCACGCGCAGAATGGCGGGATAGTCGATGAAGCCGTCGCCGGGCACGGTGAAGATCCCGTCCATGACCGCGCCCATGAAACTCATGTCCTCGGCGCGGGCACGCTCGAGCACAGTCTTGCGGGCGTCCTTGCAGTGCACATGCACGACGCGTTTGACCTGCGCCTTGATCAAGGCGAGCGGGTCGCCGCCCGAAAATATCGAATGGCCGGTGTCGTAAAGCAGGCCGACCGCTTCGCCGGTATGCCGCATCAGCAGGCCAACCTCGGCATCGGTCTCGACGATGGTCCCCATATGGTGATGAAAGGCCATGCGCACGCCGAACTCCGCCATTCTTTCGGCGAGTGCCGTGAGCTTGCGGCCATAGGCCGGCCATTCTTCCGGGCTCAGGGCCGGGCGTTGAGAGATCGGTCCCCAGATGGCGTTGTGGCGCCCGCGCGAGGTGTCGGCATAGACGACATGGGTCGAGCCCATATCCTTCAAGAGCTGGAGATGCGGCGTGATCGCATCCATCTCGGCGCCAATATCCTTCTCGTCGCAGCGGCCATCATACCAGCCGGAAATCACCGCGAGGCCATAGCGGTCCATGATCGGCCTGAGCTCGGCCGACCGGCGCGGAAACTTGCCGCCGAGTTCGGTGCCGGCGTAGCCGGCCTGCCTGGTTTCGCTGAGGCAGACTTCAAGCGGCGTATCGCCGCCGAGTTCCGGCACGTCGTCATTGGTCCAGGTGATCGGATTGATGCCGATGCGAACCGTCACGGGCGAGCTCCTGATTGCTTCGATTGGGCAAGGTGGTGGCGGGTCAGCCCAGCCAGCAGCGTCATGTCGCGGCGCGCCTGCTCGGCAGTGTTGCGCACGGTTGAGCCTTCGACGATCGCCGACCAGAAGCCCTTCAACTCCTCGACGAAAGCCTCTTCATAGCCGCTGCGGATGTCGCGGCTGGAAAGCGTGTGGCCGTCGGCGCCGCGGATGGTCAGCCGCGTCGGCTGGTGGTTGAGATAGGGCGAGGGAAATTCCAGCTCGAGGGAGGCATCATCGAAATGGAGCGTGATGCGCTCGCGGTAGTCGGGCAGCCCCGGCGTGGCGACATGGACCATGGTCCACAGGGCCTGGCCATCGAGCAGCCGCACCGCGCCCTGGCCGCCTTCGCCTTTGGCGAAGAACGAGGCGCCGACAATTTCACCGTCGGCGACGCCGAGCGCATCGAGCAAGCCGTGGACGGCGTTCACATCATGGACGATCGACGAAGAATAGGCGCCGACAAAGCCCCGAAAGGCCTCGGGATCGTCGATCCCGGGCACCGCGCGGTCGACCTGCTCGCGCTGCCTGGCTTCGGTCGAGGCAATCAGTTCCGCCGCGACGTCGTCACCTCGGCAAGTGGAGGCGTGCCGGATGAAGGGCCAGGCGTCGGGATCGTTGACCTCGACCGAAATGTAGCGAAGCGTCCGCGCCGTACCGGGCAGCAAGTTCAGCGCCGCCTCGTAGCTCGGGTCGAAACGCTTCATGTAGCCGACCTGGAGCACCTTTCCGGCGCGATCCCTGGCGGCAATCAGTTCGTCGATGTCCTGCGCGCCATAGCAAAGCGGCTTTTCGCAGAAGACATGCAGGCCCCTGGCAAAGGCGGCGAGGCTCTGTTCGCGGTGCAGCGCATCCGGCGAAGCGATGACCACGGCGTCAAGCGGCATGGCGAGCAGCGCGTCGAGATCGGAAAATGTTTCGAGGCCGAATTCCTCTGCGACGAAAGCGCGGACTTTTCGCGACGGATCGTAGACGCCAAGGATCTTGAACTGCCGGTGCAGCTTGAGCAGGTTCGGAATGTGCTCGACCTGGGCGACGCCGCCCGCCCCGATCACTCCCACCCTTATGCACTGCATCGGCCAGCCCCATCTGAACCCGAACGCTTTTTTCTTGAGGGTAGGCTTCCTTTGGTTCCATTGTTAGAACCAGATTCCATTGATTTTTGGGAACCAGATGAAGACCAGCTTTCCCGTCGACGGCATCGCCCTGGATCGCGACAGTCCCGCCAATCTGCACCGGCAGCTCTATGTCCAGTTGCGCGGCCTGATCGAACGGCGCGTGCTGCCGAGCGGGCACGCACTGCCCTCGACACGGGTCATGGCGCGGGATCTGAATGTCGGACGCAACACGGTGATTGCCGCTTGCGACCAGCTGGCGCTGGAGGGTTATCTGGCGATACGTCCGCGCCGACCCTCGGTGGTGATGGATCTGCCGTCGCGTTCGGCAGTTGCCGAACAAATGTCGGTCGAGGACGCCAATCCGCTATCGCGGCGCGGCCAGACCATGCTTGCCCAACCCTATCATCATGGCCGGCCGGGTATGCTTGCCTTCCATCCCGGCATGCCGGACCCGGACAATTTTCCGTTCAACACCTGGTCGAAACTGCTCAGCCGTCGCGCAAAATTCGCCCATATCGATCTTTTCGGCACCTATCACGTCAAAGGCTATCCGCCGCTTTGCGAGGCCATAGCGCGCTATCTCACCGCCTCGCGCGGGGTGAAGTGCACCGCCGAGCAGATCGTCGTGACCAATGGCGCGCAGTCGGCGTTCGATCTCCTGGCCCGGCTGCTGATCGATGACGGCGACACGGTGTGGATGGAGGAGCCTGGCTATTACGGCGCCGGCTCGGCATTCGTCTCGGCCGGCGCGAACCTGGCGCCGCTGCGCGTCAGCAATGCGGGCTGGGATCTCGGTCCGCCCGATGTCGTGCCCCGCATGATCTTCGTGACGCCCTCCTGCCATCACCCGCTCGGCATAACCATGCCGATGGAACAGCGGCTCAATCTGCTGCACATGGCCGAGACCTGGCGTTCGTGGATCATCGAGGACGACTATGACGGCGAATACCGGTTCCAGGGCCAGCCCATTCCGGCACTGCAGGGCATCGGCGCGTCGAACCGCGTGGTCTATGTCGGCACTTTCGCCAAGATCCTTTTCCCGGCCATGCGGCTGGGCTTCATGGTGGCGCCCAAGGCGATCGACCATACGATCGTCTCGGCGCTGAGCGTGAGCGGCCAGTTCGCCCCCTTGCTGACCCAGGCCGCGCTGGCGGACTTCATGAATGAGGGGCATTTCACCCGCCATCTCAGGCGCATGCGGCGGCTCTACGCGGAGAGACGGCAGTTCTTCCTGGAAAGCGCTCAACGGCACCTCGGGGAATGGCTGGATTTCCATGCGACCGAATCCGGCATCCAGGTCGTCGGCATTTTCCGCGACAGATGCAGCGACAGGACAGTTGCCGAGGCGGCGCTCCAGCAAGGCATCAACGTGTCGGCCCTGTCGATCCAGTACCGCCACGGCACGCAGCAGAACGGCCTTGTCATGGGCTTCGCGGCCGCCGATGCGCAGACGACCGAAAGGACGATGCAGAAGTTTCGCACCGTGATGCAAAGCCATTTTTCGCGAATGAATGATCCCGGGTAAGCAACTGGGATTATTCGTTTAAGCCTGGCTCGTGCTGGTGGGTGGCGCTTGCCCAGATCGGCCATCCGTGGCCGACAGCGCACCTCGTCGATCGGCCTGCCAAGTGCGGCGAAGCGCGTGGCTGCTTGCTCGAATGCCGCCACGGCCCGGGTTTTGTTACGCTCGGCGCGGCGCTGCACGCCGCGCGCTTCCCACACGGCAAGGAACCCGGGCTTCGACGAAGGCGGGCGCCGATGGGTTATCACCAGCGCCCGTCTCCGCTTCAGGCCATCTGCAACTGCCTGCGCGGCAGCGGCGGGAAGGCGATCGCTATGCCGGCGGCGCCCAGGCCGATAAGGGCCGAGCCGATGAACAGCCAGTGGTAGCTGGCATAGGCATCGAAGACCATGCCGCCGGCGAGCGGGCCGAGCGCCATGCCGAGGCTGGACAGCATGGTGGCGGCGCCGAACACGGTACCGAGGATGCGCTGGCCGAAATATTCGCGCGCCAGCACGGCATAGAGCGGCATGACGCCGCCATAGGTGGCGCCGAAGATGACGGCCAGCACATAGAACTGGTCGAGCTGGCTGACCGAGAGATAGCCGGCAATGACGATCGCCTGGATCACCAGACCCGCGATCAGCACCGGCTTGACGCCGAGCCGGTCGGCCAGCACGCCGTAGAGAAGCCGGCCGCCCAAGCCGGCGAGGCCCTCGACGCTGTAGATCGTCACCGCCGCCATGGGGGCGACGCCGCACAGCATGGCGTAGCTGACCATATGGAAGATCGGCCCGGAATGGGCGGCACAACAGGCGAAAAAGGTCAGCCCGAGCACGATGAATTGCGGCGAGCGCAGCGCTTGGCCCACGCTCATGCCAGCCCCTTCGGCAACAGGCGCGGAACCGACATCCGCCACAGCGGGCTTTGGCGGCTGGCGCACCAGAAGCACCGCCGGCAGCAGCAGCACCCAGGCCATGATGCCGATGTCGAACATGGCGGTGCGCCATTCATAGGCCGAGATCAGCCAGCGGGCGAAAGGCGAGATCGTCATCGGGGCGACGCCCATGCCGGCCGAGACCAGTGAAACCGCAAGGCCGCGGTTGGTGTCGAACCAGGCCGTGGTCAGCGCGATCATCGGCGCGAAGAAGGCGCTGGCGGCAAGCCCGACGAGGACACCATAGCTGATCTGGAAGGTCAGCAGCGAGCCGGCGCGGCTCGCCACCACAAGTGCCAGGCCGAGCAGCACGGCACCGATCGCCACGACGATGCGGGCGCCGAAGCGGTCGGACAGCGCGCCCCAGGCGAAGCCGCCAAGGCCCATGACCAGGAAGTTGAGCGTCATGGCGCTCGAAATGCCGGCGCGCGACCACTGCGTGTCGATCGCCATCGGTTCGAGGAAAATCGCCAGCGAAAACATCGTCCCGATGGCGACACAGGACATCAGCGCACCAGCGGCGACGATGACCCAACGATAGGAAAGGTTCATGCAAATCTCCCATGCCAGAGGGCAGCGCCCAGCGCTGCTTGCGTCCGAAGGACGATGGCACCGAAACCGATCCTACAATCCGGTTGCATTTTTTATCCAGTCCGAAACGCTGCACCAGGCATCCGGGCCGCTCTGTGGCACCGGTCAGATCGGCAGTTCCGACGTGTACTTGATCGTCCAGCTCGGCACGTCGGTCTTGACGTTCTGGACGCCCTTGATGCGGCTCAGATGCTCCGACTGGAAGCGGCGATAGTCGTTGACGTCGGCCGCCACCACGCGCACCAGGGCATCGCAGTCGCCGAGCATCAGGTAGCACTCCATGACCTGGGGCAGCTTGGCCACTTCGCTGGCGAAGTGCTGGACCGTGTCCTCGTCCTGCGTCTTCAGCCAGATGCGGGTGAAGAAGGTGAGGCCCTTGCCGATGCTGGCCGGGTTGAGCACGGCGACATAGCGGTCGATGACGCCGGCCTCCTCCAGGAGCTTGACGCGCCGCAGGCAAGGCGAGGGTGACAGGCCGACCTCGTTGGCCAAATCGTTGTTGGCCATGCGGCCGTTACGTTGCAGTGCCCGCAGGATGCGCTTGTCGATGTCGTCGAGCGTCATGGCTCTGGATTCCATTTTATCGGATATTTGTGACAATCAGTGCCAAAAATGGAGAGAATGCAACAATCTTCGCAACCAAATTGCCGAGAAGTGTGGGTATGTTTGCCGCCGGTATCATGAGAGTTCAAAACCGAGGGAAGCGCTGGCCGCGAGGCCGGCCGGCGGCGGAGCATAAGCATTTCACAGGCAGTCGAAGCGGCGGGCGACGGCTCGCGATCCGAGTTCCGCCGGGGCGTGGCGTCCTGCGCGCCGGTGCTGTTGGGCACCATCCCCTATGCGCTGGTGCTTGGCGCCCAGGCGGCCCAGAAAGGTTTGAACGCGCTCGAACTGTCCATGATGACGGGGCTGAACTTCGCCGGCGGCTCGGAATTCGCGGCGATCCAGTTGTGGACGTCGCCGCCGCATATCCTGCTCATCGTCGCCATCACCTTCCTGGTCAACAGCCGCCATCTGCTGATGGGAGCTGCCCTTGCGCCATTCCTGCGCGATCTGCCGCGGCGCAAGGCGTTTCCAGCACTTTTCCTACTGTGCGACGAAAGCTGGGCGCTGGGCTTGGCCGACGCCAAACAGCGTGCCGCGGCTGATATCACGCCGGCCTTCAGCCCGCGCTACTATATGGGCGCGGCATTGGCGATGTACCTGACCTGGGCTTCCTTCACCACGCTCGGCGCCTTGCTCGGCCCGATGCTCGGTCATGTCGAGACCTATGGTTTCGACATGGCGTTTCCGGCTGTCTTCCTGGTGCTGATGCGCGGCATGTGGAAAAGCGTGGCGGCGGCACGGCCCTGGCTGGTCAGCCTGGTCGTCGCGGCCCTTGTCTATCTCTTCATTCCCGGCGCCTGGTATGTCGCGGCGGGAGCTGTGTCGGGGCTGCTTGCTGCCTGGCTGATGGCAGGTGACGCATGATCGACATCACAACCCTTGTCACCATCGTGCTGATGGCCGGCGTCACCTATCTCACGCGGATCGGCGGCTATGTGATGCTGCGCAACCGCGTGCTCAGCGCGCGTGCGACCGCGGTGATGGAGGCGGCGCCCGGTTGCGTGCTGATCTCGGTCATCGCGCCGGCCTTCGTGTCGCGCAATCCCGCCGACCTTCTGGCGCTGGCCATCACCTTCATCGCGGCGACGCGGCTTTCCATGCTCCCGACCGTGCTGATCGGCGTCGCTGCGGCGGGGCTGCTGAGGCATTTCATCGGGTAGTCCAGATTACAGCCTTGGATCGATTGGCTCGCTCTCCAGCGCCAGGACGCCGAAAACACACTCGTGAACACGCCGCAACGGCTGCCTGGCGACAAAGCGCTTGAGCGCCTCGTGCCCGAGCGCGAACTCCCGGAGCGCCAGGCTACGCTTGCCGCTTAAGCCTCGTTCCCGCAGGCGCACGAGATTGTCCGGCGCGTCGTATTCGGGACCATAGATCATGCGCAGATACTCCGGGCCGCGCACTTTCAGCGCCGGCTGGATAATCCCATTCTTGTTCCGACTGACGAAGTCGCGCGGCTTCACCACCATGCCTTCGCCACCTGAGCCGGTCAGCGTCTCCCACCAGACGACAGCCTCCGCACATGCGGCGGCGTCGGCCAGATCGACCACCCGCCATTGTGTTCGCGTTACCGCGCCATCGCCGGCAGCCAGGCGATCTGCAAGCGTCATGTGCCAGAAATGATCCTGGTCGAACCAGACACGCCCCTCACTGGCGAGCAGGTGGAACGGCGCAACCTTCAGGTCCTCTATGCCCGAGACCGGCCAGACGTAAGGCGCCCAGGCGGTGGCGTATCTGGCCGCGCGCGCGGCCCGGTCCTCAAGGCGCGCGTCAAGCGCGGCCGCATCGACTTCACGCGCCATCGCTCGGGCAAGCGCCTCACGGCTGGCCTGGAGGCCTGCGGCCGCAGACGTCGCCACCGGGGCATACTGGCTTTCGATAAGGCTGCTTGCCTTGGCCGACCACGGCATGATCTCAGCATCCAGCAGCAGCCAGTCGCTGTTCAATTCCTTCCACAGACCGGCAGCGTCGACGCTGGCGCGCAGGCGGGCAAGCATAGCCTCCGTCATGCCGCTGTCGTTGAAAAAGGATCGCCCGGTCCTGGTCCAGATCGCGCCGGTCTCGTCGCCCGGGACCCCGAACCGGCCGCGCGCCGTCAGCGCGTTTCTGCACAGCGCGATGACTGCCCGCGAACCCATGTGCTTCTCCTGGCACACTGTTTGGGCGACGCCACGCTCACGGAAGTGAGCGAAGGCTTCCTCCGGACGCTCCAGCCAGCCGCCTTGGCTGCAGGTCTCGGATGGCGACATCGTGGGCGGCAGATATACCAGCCACTGCGGCGATAGCGCAAAGCGGCTCATCACCTCGAGTGCAGCCGACGCGTTCTCCTCGGCCACGACGACCCGGCCCCTTAGTTCGGTCTCGATCCAGCGGCGCCCGGAGACATCCTCATAGTCGAGCACGCCGTCGGCATCGGCCTGTGCCGATTTGCCGAGGCCGGATCCACCGAGCGGACGCACTGGTTCGGACCAGATCTGGGTTGCCGGGACGTCGACCAGTTCGCGTTCCGGCCAGCGCAATGCCGTCAGTTTGCCGCCGAACACGCACCCGGTGTCGATACAGAGGGTGTTGTTGACCCATTCGGCCGACAGCACTGGCGTATGTCCATAGACCAAGCTCGTCTTGCCGCGATAGGCCGCTGCCCAGTCGGCCCGGACGGGGAGGCCGAATTCGTCTATTTCGCCCGTGGTTTCGCCATAGAGGGCGAACTCACGCACAGCGCCGGAGCCGCGCCCGATCATGTCTTCCTTAAGACCGGCATGGGCAACGGCGAGGCGGCCCTCGTCCAACCAGACGTGGCTGCGCAGGCTGTCGAGGAAGGCCGGCAAAGCCTCTCGCAGGCCGCGATCCTGAGCGTCCAACTGGTCGATGGTTTGTTGCAGCCCGTGGGCGATCGTAACCTTGCGGCCCTCCAACCAGCGGCTGAGCTTGCGTTCGTGATTGCCCTGGACACAATAGGCGATTCCGGCCGCGACCATGCTCATGGCGATGCGCAAGGCGTCGGGCACGTTGGGACCGCGATCGACGAGGTCGCCGACAAAGACGATCTTGCGACCTTCCGGCGGCGTCACAGTAACGGTTCGTTCGCCATGATCCTCGGACCAGGCGACGCTGTAACCGAGTTGCTCAAGCAGGGCCTGAAGTTCATCGGCGCAGCCGTGGATGTCGCCTATGATGTCGAACGGACCATGGTCGCCGCGCTTGTCGGTCCACAATGGCTGGCGCGAGACCTTGGCCGCGTCGATACCGGCCTCGCTAGTAAGTTTCCAGACCTGACGGAAACCTTCGCGTTGCAGGCCGCCGAGGCCCTTGCGGATTTCGGTCGTCATGCGCTGGACCACGCCAGCGCCGAATGGCCGGTCGGGCCGCAACGCGTTGCGCGCGACGCAGACATCGACGCCTGGATCGATGACCAGAGCGATCGGCAAAGCGTGCCATTTTCGCGCCAGTTCAACCCAGGCCTTGCGGTCCGCGGCTCGCACATTGGTGGCGTCGATGACCGCCAGCTTGCGATGCTTGAGCCGTTTGCCGGCGATCTCGCGCACTAGATCGAAGGCGTCGGCCGACACGTCCTGATCAGTCTCGTTGTCGCAGACGAGTGCGCGGCAGCGATCCGAGGAGATGATTTCGGTCGGCAGGAAGTGCCTGGCGGCGAAGGTCGACTTGCCTGATCCGGTCGAGCCGATCAGCACGACGAGAGCGAAGTCAGGGATGGTGAGGTCGGTCTTATCGGGCTCTCTCATCGGGTGAACACCGCCATCTGTGTCGGCGCGCCAAGCACGGGGTCCACGGCTCCGATGCCACTGAAGGCAGCATCATAGTCATAGGTCTCGCCGATCTTAGCCGCCCAGGCTTCAAACCGAACCCGGCTCCATTCGAAACGATGATCCGGATGGCGAAAGGCGCCAGGGGCCAGATTGGGGAACAAAGCGTTGTAGTCAGCGTTCGGCGTGGTCACTATCACGGATTTGGGCGCTGTCTCGCCGAAGACCACACGTTCAATCAGAGGCAGCCTGTCTTCGTCGAGATGTTCGATGACCTCGACCAGCACGGCGACGTCAGCTTCAGCCCAGCGGCTGTCGCGATATGTCAGCGATCCATGCAGCAGCGTGACACGACCTTCGGGCGGCCCGCCGAACTCGTTCAGCTTGAGGCGCTTGGCAGCCCATTCCAGTTCGCGGACTGCGGGGTCGAGTCCGAACAGCCTGTGGACCCATCGCTCGCGCACGAGCCGATACAGCAGCTTGCCTTCGCCGCATCCCAGATCCGCAACACTGGTCGCGCCGGTTGCTCGAATGGCTTGCACCACAGCATCCATGCGCAGATCATTCAGCCGGATGGGCGCCTCCAGCGCCTCCTCGGGCGCAGCCCGAGCTTCGGGAGGCAGGGCCTCACCGACCGTCTCGGGGGCCAGACGCTCGAGCGCGATACGAGCCAACGCACGCCGGTTGCGCAGATAACGACGCACGATCAGGTCTTTGGCCGGATGGTTCTCCAGCCAGCCTTCGCCCTTGGACAGAAGCTTGTCGATCTCGGCCTCGCCAACCCAGTAGTGCTTGGCGTCGTCCATCACCGGGATCAGGACGTAGAGGTGGTTGAGAAGGCTGCTTAGCCGGCCAGTGCCAGTCAGCCTCAGGCGACCGTATCGTGGCTCGCCAGTTCCAGATCCTATATTTTCGATCGGCGTCAGGTCGACGGCCCATCCCAGAGGTTCGAACAGATCTCGAACCAGAGCCTCACCGCCGCGCATCGGCAGCGGGGTCACCACGGCTTCGAGCGGCAGGTCGCTGTCGGCCAGTTGCTGGCGCTCCTTTGATATGCCAGTCATCGCGGTCCGCAGCACCTTGTTCAATGCCACCGACAGGAAGGACGATGCCGCATACGGCCGATCGTTTACATACTGGTCCAGCAAGCCTTCCGCCTGACCCTTGCCCCGCACGAGCCCTATCGGGTCGACGTCCAGCAGAAGCACAGCCTCGCAACGCTCATCGGTCGCTTCCGGATAGAACAGCCAAGCCTTGCCGAAGGACAGGTCAGTCTCATGCAGACGTTCGGGATGCTTGTGCAGCAAGAAGCCGAGATCTGTGGCTGGACGATGCGTTGTGGCGACGGAAAGGAACATCAGCGACCGATAACGCAGACAAGCAGAATAACCAATGGCGTTGCGCGGCAATCTATCCAACGCAATACATCCATTTTCCATACGCAACCTGTTGCGCCGCTTGCCAAGCAAAAAGGCAGGCACCGAGGTGCCTGCCTTTTTTAATTCGGGTGGATGATCGAGGCGCCTTACGCGGCAGCGGCGGCCTGCTGGCTGGCGACCACGGCGTCGACCTTGGCGGTCGCCTTGGCGAGCGCCGCGGTGACCGCGTCGGGGCCCATGCCGACGCCTTCGATGCGGATGACGTCGACGTCGGTCATGCCGAGGAAGCCGAGCACGCCGCGCAGATAGGGAATGGCGTGATCGAACTGCACGGCCGCACCTTCCGAATAGATGCCGCCCGAAGCCAGTACGATATAGACCTTCTTACCGGTGACGAGCCCCTTGGGGCCGTTCTCGCCATAGGCAAAGCTGCGGCCGGAGCGGGCGATGTGGTCGACCCAGGACTTCAGCGTCGAGGAGATGTTGAAGTTGATGAAGCCGGTGGCGAGGATCACCGTGTCGGCGGCAAACAACTCGTCGAGCACGACATCGGAGACGCCGACGACTTCAGCCTGGCGCGGGGTGCGCGCTTCGGCCGGCGTGTAGATGCCGGTCGAATAGTCGGCATCGATATGCGGCAGCGGGTTGGCGACGAGGTCGCGCACGACAAGCGTGTTCGACGGATCGGCGGCGAGGAGCTTTTCGGCGAATTCGGTGGCGATGCGGGTCGAGTGCGAGGCAGCGCCGCGCGGGCTTGAGGTAACGAGAAGAATGGACATGGCGGGTCTCTCCAGTGGAATGAATTGTCCCGCTAGATATGGGATATCCATCCATCAGATAAACTGGTATATTTTATATACGATCCATCCACAAAATAGATACAACGATGCAGCCCAATCCGACACTCGACCAGCTTCAGATATTCGTTGCCGTCGCCGATAGCGGGAGTTTCTCGGCCGCCGGCCGCAAGCTCAACCGGGCGCAATCCGTCATCAGTTATGGCATCGCCAATCTCGAGGCGCAGCTGGGGCTGAAGCTGTTCGAACGCGAGGGCACGCGCGAGCCGCAACTGACCGAGATCGGCCGGGCGATGCTGGAGGATGCAAGGCGCATGATCGGCGTGCTGCAGCGTATGCGTTCGCGCGTCGATGGCCATCATCATGGGCTGGAGGCCGAAGTGGCGCTGTCGGTCGATGCGACGTTGCCGTCGCCCGTGCTGGTGCGGGTGCTGAAGGCGTTCGAGGCACAGTTTCCGACCGTGATGCTGCGCCTGCATATAGGCTCGCTTGGATTGATCCCCGACCATGTCGTCAATGGACAGGCGGATCTCGGCATTGGCGGCCTGCTGGGCAAGGTCGACGTCCATCTCGTGCGCATCGGCTTCATGTCGATGGTGCCGGCGGCGGCACCCAACCATCCCCTGGCGCTGCTGCCGAAGCCGGTGAAGATCGAGGATGTGCGCGAGCACACGCAACTTGTCGTCACCGATCAGTCCGAACGCACCAAGGGGCGCGACTACGGCGTCTTTGCCTACCGCACCTGGCGGCTTTCGGACATGCGCACCAAGCATACGCTGATGCGCGAGGGGCTGGGCTGGGGTGGGCTGCCGCGCTGGCTGATCGCCGACGACCTGGCCACCGGCCGCCTGGTGGAACTTGATCTCGAACCCTACGAGGAAATCAGTTCGCCATTGTTTGCCATGCACCGCAACGATCGCAGCCCGAAGCCGGCCGCCGCCTGGCTGATCGAACGGTTCAAAAGCGAACTCGGCTGCTTCAACGAGTTCGAGCCGGGCGAGGTGCCTGACGAGGAAGCGCCGGAGACAATCCATCAATCAGCGCCATGAGCACGGCGCGGTAATCCTGCGCCGAAGCGCCGGCCTCGATGGCCAGCGCGGCGCGGTCGAAGGCGGAGGCGAGCAGCGCGGTTAGTGCATCCACCGGCAATCTCGTCATCGTGTTGGCCCGCATCGCCGCGACCAGGCCCTCGCGCAGCGAGCGGTTGCCGTGGCGGTTGTCGATCGCATCCATGGCGGCGCGGCCAAGCACGGCGGGGCCATCAAGCAGCAGCAGCCGCGTGCGGCCGGGCGCGCGCATGGCGTCGAGATAGGCGTCGGATCCAGCGATGAGCGCATCGCGGGCTTCGAGCGAGGATGGCGACGCGCGCTCGATCTCCTGCGCCACCGCCTGTGCCTCCTGATCGACCACGGCGGCGAACAGCGCCTGTTTATCGGCGAAGTGATGGTAGAGCGCGCCGCGCGTCACGCCGGCCGCGGTGACGATCTCCGGCGTGCCGGTCTCGGCATAGGATTTTTCCGTGAACAGTTTTCGCGCCGCCGCGATCAAATCGGCGCGCGTCGCCTCGGTGCGGTCGCGATTGGAACGGCGCGTGGATTCCTGTTGCATACATGCAGCCTGTATGTTAATTCGATTTACATGCAGACTGTATGTTATGTCCACGGAGAAGGAAAGATGAAGACCACGAGCTACTATCCGGTGCTGATGACCGGCGACGTCGCCGGGACGGCGGCCTTCTATGTCGAGCATTTCGGCTTCCGGCCGCTGTTCGAAAGCGACTGGTATGTGCACCTGCAATCGGTGGACAGCAAACGCGTCAATCTCGGCATCGTCCAGGGCGACCACGAGACGATCCCGCAAGAGGGGCGGGGGCGCACCTGCGGCCTGCTGATCAATTTCGAGGTACGCGACCCCGATGCGGTCTATGAGCGGATCCTCGCCGCCGGCCTGCCGATCCTGCGAACGCTGCGCGACGAGCCCTTCGGCCAGCGCCATTTCATCACCAGGGACCCCAACGGCGTGCTGATCGATGTCATCAAGCCGATCCCGCCCAGCGAGGCGTTCCTGGCGCAGTACGCGCAGGGCGCGGCGGGGGTTTGAGCCTCAGCCCGCCCTTGCCACAGGCGTTACCGCCACCTGGCTGACGCCGGTGCGGCGTACCACCGTGCACAGCGTCTCGCGGCCGATGCGCTCGGCGTCGAGCATGCGCACGAGGTCGTCGACGCCGGTGACCGGGCGGCCGTCGATCGCGGCGATGATGTCGCCTTCCTTCAGCCCTGCCTTGGCCGCCGGGCCGTTCTTTTCGACGCTGCGCAGCCGCACGGCCGTGCTGGTCGACACTTGCGACAACAGCGCCGCGCGGCGCGGCAGATTGGTGGTGTCGGCGGAGACGCCGATGAAGGCGCGCCGCACGCGGCCGAAGCGGATGATCTCCGAAATGACGAAATTGGCGGTGTTGGAGGCGACCGCGAAGGCAATGCCTTGCGCGCCGTGGATCATGGCGGTGTTGACGCCGATGACCTCGCCGGCCGACGACACCAGCGGCCCGCCGGAATTGCCGGGATTGAGCGCGGCATCGGTCTGGATGACATCGTCGATCAGCCGGCCGGTCGAAGCGCGCATCGAGCGGCCGAGCGCCGAGACGACACCCGAGGTGACCGTCCATTCGAAGCCGAGCGGATTGCCGATGGCGATGGCGATCTGGCCGCGCCGCAGCCGCTTGGAATCGCCGAGCGGCGCGACGTCAGTGAAGCTGCCATCGGCGCGCACCAGCGCGATATCGGTGTCGGGATCGCGGCCGAGCACGCGACCCTCGCTTGAGGCGCCGTCGGGCATCGATACGCGCACCGTCCTGGCATCTCCGACGACATGGAAATTGGTGACGACCAGCCCGTCCGGCGCGATGACGAAGCCGGAGCCATGGCCTCCCTGGCCGCCAATGCGCTCGATGCGGCAGACGGCCGGGCCGATGCGGTCGACCGCGTCCGCCACCGTCATCGAATAGGCGTCGAGCAGCGTCTCGTCAGATTGGAAATTGGCGATGGCGAGGGCCATGGATGGGCTCCGTGTTTTCAGGCTTGATCGTGACTATATGTGCGGAGCGGCTGGAACGGCCGCGACCTGACCAGATGGCCAGTCAAACCGCCAACTAGCCGTCAGGCGAGTACCTCCAGGGGCGCCGTCGGGCGATATCTGGGACATGACGAACCCCAGGAGACATCCATGAGTGATTTCAATTTGAATGCATTTTCGCAAGCCGTTGCCGACCTTGCCGCCAAGGCGGCGCCAGCAATGGCGAGCTTCGCCACCCACCACCATCGCACGGCAAGCGCCTTCCACTGGAGCGACGGCTATTTCGTCACCGCCGAGGAGGCTGTCGAGGCCGGCGAGGAGATCGAGCTGACGCTGGCCTCTGGCGGGACGGTGAAGGCCGAACTGGTCGGCCGCGACCCGTCGACGGGCGTTGCCCTGTTGAAGCCCGCGGATGCGGCCGGCGTGCCTATCCTTGCCAGGGCCGATGCCGTTCGGCCGGGCAACATTGCCATCGCCATCGGCAACAGCCAGGGCTCGGCGCTGGCGGTGTCGGGCTCGGTCGGTGAAGTCGGGCCGGCCTGGCGCTCGATGCGCGGCGGCACGATCGACAGGCGCATCCATCTGGCTGTCGGCGCCGGCGGCCGCTTCGAGGGCGGCCCGGTGCTGGACGCCAAGGGCGCGCTGATCGGCATGCTGTTGTTCGGGCCGCGCGGGCGTGCGCTGGTCATGCCCTATGAGACGATCGAGCGGGCAGTGGCGACATTGCGTGAAAAGGGCCATGTCGCGCGCGGCTATCTCGGCGCGGGCCTCCATCCGGTGCGCGACCGCGACGCCCATGGCGCGATGGTGATGAGCCTCGACGACGCCGGTCCGGCCAAGGCCGCCGGCCTGTCGCTGGGCGACATCATCGTGGCGTGGAACGGCGAGGCCGTGCATGGCCCGCGCGACCTGATCCGTCGGCTCGGCCCTGACAGCGCCGGTGCTTCCGTGACGCTTGGCGTGGTGCGTGGCGGTGAACAGCGCGACGTGACATTGACCATCGGCGAAAAGCCGCTGAGCTGAGAGGATTGATGGAAACACTCGCCGGCGACCGGATCGTGAGCAACAGGGCCGCTTCGCGGCAACTGGTGGTGCTGATTGCGCTTGGCGATGCCGCGCGCGCCGAGCGCCTGGCCGCCACGCTTGCCGCCAGCGACGACCTGCTGCCGGTGGCGGCCGGCGGCGGCAGGGCCGATGTCGCCATCATCGATGACAGCAGCGGAGATGCCGTGCCGGCCTCCACACCGCGCGTGCTGCTGTCAGGACGCACCGGCGGCGGGCGGCCCGCCGGTGAGGTGTTTGCGGTCATGCCCGCGGGCGCCGACGGTCTGCTGATCGCCGCGGCGGCGCGGCTGGCGGCGGCCGGCTATCGCGTCACGGGCGAGGGCAGAAGCGGACACCGTGAGGATTTCCATACGGGCGAAAGCGAGCCGTTCGAGGATGACGTCCTGGACGAGCATGCCGCCCGGCCAGCGCTGTCGCCGCGCGAGGCCGAAGTGCTGGCGCTGCTCGCCGAAGGCGCGCCCAACAAGGTGATCGCGCGGCGGCTCAACATTTCCGTGCACACGGCGAAATTTCACGTCGCGGCGATCCTGATCAAGCTGGGGGCGGCCAACCGCACCGATGCCATTGCGATTGCGATGCGGCAGGGGCTGGTGCTGGTTTAGGGGCCGACGTCAGGCAGATATGGCGGTCATATTCAAAGTCAGCGCTGCCCCTCATCCGCCTGCCGGCACCTTCTCCCCGTATAGTGACGGGGAGAAGGAAGCTACCGCGACCTCGCCGCTCCTCTTGCTGCGTTGATGATTGGCGAAGGCCGCGATGATAGCGTCTTTCTCCCCGTCACTATACGGGGAGAAATGCCCGGCAGGGCAATGAGGGGCAGCGCGACCCTGTGGATGAGATCATCATCTAGTGGGAATTCCGAGTTCGTCGTAACCGAGTATCTCATCCTCGGTCATTGGGGGATCCCGCATTGGTACCCGACTTGCTCGCTCTGAAATTTCCCTAAGCTTCACGATCAGGTCAGATTCGTGCTGCCGGGACGCCGCGTTTTCTCGATCAAGTGCATTCTCCAGGCTCTGCCGAATCGCTTCCGTCAGCGACACGCCGCGGCTGCGTGCAAGCTCGCGCGCCAACTGCTCCACTTCGGCATTCTTGATCGACAACGCCATTGATGATCTCCCATTCGCAATGGAATTATATGCTAAATCCTGTTGTAGTTTCACACCGTTTTGCGGCCACCTCGGCATAAGACCCTCCGCAGCGTCACCATGGCGTTGCGTCGCGAACTCTTGTATCCGGCAGCGGCACGGGCAAGGATCGCGCGGACGAAGAGATATCAGGGAAGCGGAGGATAAATGTCGCTCAAGGGAAAGACGCTGTTCATCTCCGGCGGGTCGCGCGGCATCGGGCTGGCGATTGCGCTGCGGGCGGCGCGCGACGGCGCCAATGTGACGATCGCCGCCAAGACCGCCGAATCGCATCCCAAGCTGCCGGGCACGATCTACAGCGCGGCGCAGGAGATCGAGCAGGCCGGCGGCAAGGCGCTGCCTGTGCTGTGCGACATCCGCGAGGAGGCGCAGGTGGCCGAGGCTGTTGCAAAGACGGTGGAGAAATTCGGCGGCATCGATATCTGCGTCAACAATGCCAGCGCCATCCAACTCACCGGCACGCTGGAGACCGACATGAAGCGCTACGACCTGATGCATCAGATCAACACGCGCGGCACCTTCCTGGTCTCCAAAATGTGCATTCCACACCTGAAGTTAGCCGATAATCCTCACATCCTGAATCTGGCGCCGCCGCTCGATATGAAGGCCAAGTGGTTCAAGAACCATGTCGCCTACACCATGGCCAAGTTCGGCATGTCGATGTGCACGTTGGGGATGAGCGCGGAGTTCGCCAAGGACGGCATCGCGGTCAATTCGCTGTGGCCGATCTCGACCATCGACACGGCGGCGGTGCGCAACCTGCTCGGCGGTGCGACGGTCGCGGCGATGAGCCGTTCGCCCGACATCATGGCCGACGCCGCGCACGCCATCTTCATGCGGCCGTCGCGCGAGGCATCCGGCAATTTCTACATCGACGAAGAAGTGCTGCGCGCCGAGGGCGTCGGCGACTTTTCGATCTATGCGCCCGGCGCGGCCGGATCGTTGGCGGGCGACTTTTTCGTGCCGGACGAGGTGTTTGCCCGCACGGACAGCAAGATCAAGAGCATCTACTAGCTCTTCAAAGCAGGACACATCACTTCGAGATAGGCTCCAACAGTTTCGTCATTCTGGGGCGAAGCAAGGAGCGAAGTGACGCGGCGCAGACCCCAGAATCCATGCCGGGACTCTGGCGTGTCGCCACGGTGCAGAATTCTGCGCCGCCGCACTCTACGGCCGAGAGCACGGAATGGATCCCAGGGTCTTCGCGACGCCGCTACGCGGCTGCTCCGCCCTAGGATGACGAAGTCGGGGCCACCTTGGCCAGTCTGTGACGAGGGTCAGCCTGCCTTGCCCTTCTTGCCTTTGCTCAGACCCATAAGCCGATCGATATAGGCCAGCATCAGCGCCGAGACGACGAAGGCGAGGTGGATGATGGTCAGACCAGGCCGTCGCTCTTTGCAAGATGGATCCAAAGCAAAAAACCCCGCCGGAGAGGGCCGGCGGGGCTCAATACGTCCCGCTGGAGTCGGGACGGGGCAGGGAACGCCCAGCCCTGAATCTGGGGTCAGCAAGCCTGTGATTCAATGAGCGGCTTCCGATGCCGGTACAAATCTTCTTGAGCCCGGGGGCTGGACCCGAGCCTTTCCCATCCCCGATCGAGCCGGGGATGGGTGCTTTTCGCATTGAGTCCGCAAGCCAGGTCATGGTTTTGAAATCATGACCTAATTGTTGCTGGCGACCGGTGCCACCAGCGAGGTGATGCGGCGGATGGCGACACGCCGGTTCTCGCGGTTGGGCGCCGAGGTGTTGACCTTCAGATACTGCTCGCCATAGCCTTGCGTCGTCAGGTTCTCCGGCGGGATGCCAAAGGCATTGGTCAGCGCTTCGGCAACCGCTTCGGCGCGGCGGTCCGACAGAGCAAGGTTCGCTTCCGGCGTGCCGACGGCGTCGGTGTGGCCCTCGATCAGGAAGGTCTCGGCCGGGTTCTTCTTCAGCAGTTTCTCCATGGCGCTAGCGACGCCCTCGAGCTTTTGCACCTCGGTGTCGGAGATCGAGGAGGAGCCGAATTCGAAGTTCAGCGTGTCGAGGTCGACGCGGCGTGCAATGTCGCGCACGCGGGCCGAACGCTTGACCTCGTCGATCGAATAGAGACGCTGGACCCTCTCCACCGGCGGCTGGTCGAGGAAGGTGTAGTAGTCGTCGGGACTCTCGACATCCTCCGAATCCAGGATGTAATCACGGCGTGGGATGGTCAGCCGCATCGGTGGCAGGTCGTCGCCGGGATCGCGCCAGTCGCCCTCATCCTGATAGTCCCGCTCGTCGACATAGCTCAGCACATATTCGCGCCCATCCGGCGTGATGCGCGAACGCTGGATGACATCGCCGTAACGGTTGCGGATGGTGACGATCTGGACGCCATTGTCGCGCTGGACCGTCTCGCGTGTACGGCCCTGCGACAGATCCTCGTAATAGACGTCCTTGGCGCCGCGGTTCATCCGCGAGCCCTCATTGCTCTGCACGATCGTCTGGCCGCCGAGCTGGATGATGACGCGGTCGCCGATCTCCTTGAGCACGTCGACGCCCTTGGGACGACGGCGGTCGCGGATGTTCTCGTCGGGGGCCCGGTCGAGGCGCTTGCCCTTCTCTTCCGTTACCGGGACGAGCGTTTCAGGCTTGATCGCTTGCTGGGCTGACTTGTCGTCGGTTGGAGGCGGGCCCTGGTCGACAGGAGCGACCGCCGGCTTCTGGCCCTGGTCGCCGCCTTGCTGGGCGTTCTGGCCACCATTCTGCTGTTCGCCATTCTGCTGGCCGTTCTGGTCGCCATGCTTGCGGCCGCCGCCCTTGCGCTGGGCATCCTTCTGGCTGTCGAGGATGGGCGCAGCGTTCTTGTCGGCGGGCGCTTCGCCCTGCACGGGGTTTTCGCCCTGGGCAGGCGCGGCCGTGTTGCCATTGGCGGGCTGTTCACCGGTTGCCGGCTTCACGCCATTGGCCGGTTGCTCGCCCGTCGCGGGCTGCTTGCCGGTCTGCGGCTGTTCGCCTGTCGCCGGCTGCTCGCCATTCGCGGGCTGTTCGCCCGCCGGCTTCCTGCCGTGCTTCTTTGTCTTGTCCTGGGGCTGCTCGCCCTGGACCGGCTGTTCGCCGGCAGGCGCGGGTTCAACCTTCGGCGTCACTGCTTCGCCGGCCGGAGCTTCTTTCGGCGCAGGGGCGGCTTCCGGCGTCACTGCAGGGGCAGCAGGCGCCTCCTTCTGCTGATCCTGCTTGTGTTTCCTGCCGGGCTTGACTGGCTGGTTGTCGTTGGCGGGCTGTGTCTCACCAGCCGGAGCCTGTTCGGCCGGCGCCTGCTCGGTCTGCTGTTGGTCGCGCTTCTTCTTGCGCGGCTGCTGATCTTCGGCGGGTGCCGCCTGTTCGGCCGGTGCCTGTTCGGTCTGCTGCTGCTGGTCGCGCTTCTTCCTGCGCGGCTGCTGCTCTTCGGCGGGGGCCGCCTGTTCAGCCGGCGCCTGTTCGGTCTGCTGCTGCTGGTCGCGCTTCTTCCTGCGCGGCTGCTGCTCTTCGACGGGTGCCGCCTGTTCGGCCGGCGCCTGCTCGGTCTGCTGCTGCTGGTCGCGCTTCTTCCTGCGCGGCTGCTGCTCTTCGACGGGTGCCGCCTGTTCGGCCGGCGCCTGCTCGGCCTGTTGCTGCTGATCGCGCTTCTTCCTGCGCGGCTGTTGCTCTTCGGCGGGTGCCGCCTGCTCGGCCGGCGCCTGCTCGGTCTGCTGCTGCTGTTCGTGCTTCTTCTTGCGGGGCTGCTGCTCCTCGGCGGGTGGAGCAGGCTGTTCGGCGGCAGGGGCTGCCTGCTCGGCCGGCGCCTGTCGGGCCTGCTGATCGCGCTTCTTCTTGCGCGGCTGCTCCTGGTCGGCCGGCTGCGCCTCGTCGGTCGGTGCGTCCTGTGCCAGGATCAGCGGCGTTCCACCACCTTGCATGGGGCCGAACGAGGCACTTCCCTGAAGCGGGAACGCGCCCAACGGCGCAGATGCCATCAACAGGCCAAGTGCGGTGCCTGCCAGAATCCATGGTTGGCGTTTCATCGAAAACTCTCCTTGTGGGGTCCCATCCTTGCCGAAACCGATCTTAGCCCGATTGGTTCCGGTTTGGCGGGGATAGACACCGTACAGGGCGATTGGCCGGCCTTTTGAAGGCAACTTCATGTCATTCGGGCGGGTTGCGGCCGCATTTCAACCGTCGTCGCGCTTGACCTCGGCGGCGGCTGGGGCCACATCCCCAAAATGAAAACGCCGTTCTGGAAAACAAAGACGCTGGAGCAGATGAGCCCGGCCGAGTGGGAATCGCTGTGCGATGGCTGCGGCAAATGCTGCCTGTCGAAGCTTGAGGACGAGGATACCGGCGAGATCTACTGGACCAGTGTCGGCTGCCGGCTGTTCGACGCGCAGACCTGCCGCTGTTCAGACTACGCCAACCGGCTGGCGCGCGTCCCCGATTGCGTCGGGCTGACGCCGCAGAATGTGCGTACCATCAGCTGGCTGCCAAGCACCTGCGCCTACCGGCTGGTGGCCGAGGGTCGCGACCTCTATTGGTGGCACCGGCTGGTGTCGGGCAGTGCGGAGACCGTGCATGAGGCCGGCATCTCGATGCGCGGCCGGGTCAAGGCGAGCGAAACCGATCTAGCCGAGCCCGAAGATTATTTTGACTATATGCTCGACGACGAGCCTTGAGGTCCGCCTCAATACGGCTCCCGACAAGGAACACGAGCAGGAATTTTTGGGCGCGCATTGTCCGAAACCTGGCGACGATTTCCTTTTCCCGCCACATGAACCGCAGATGAACGGCGGGTTCGTAAACAGTTCAGCCAGGCTGGCGCATTCTCCCATCATCGCTTTCAAGAGGACGGGCACAAGCCCGCAACAAGGAGAAGACCATGTTCAACACGGTGAAAACGGCAGCGCTCTCGGCCCTGGTCGGCCTCGGCGCGCTGACGGCCATTCCTGCCCATGCCGACAGTCTCTATCTCGGCTTCGGCAACAACCAGGATCCGCGCTTCGGCGTCTACACCGGCGACGACGGCTATCGGCATCGCCGCGATGAGCGCCGTGACGACTGGCGCGGTGACGATTGGCGCCGCGACGGCTGGCGCCGCGGCTGTTCGCCGGATCGCGCCCTCGACAAGGCGGAGCGCATGGGCCTCTACCGAGCCCGCATCGTCGACGTCAACCGCCGCGTGGTCAAGGTCATGGGCCGCCAGGACGGCGACCGCGTCGTCATCGTGTTCGCCAACCAACGCGGTTGCCCGGTTATCTATCGCTGAGGCTGCAAATCGGAGCGGCATCCTCTCCTTCGAAGATGAGCCTGGAGACATGACCCCTAGGGGGTCAGTCTGGAGACACGACCTTCTGCGAAGGTCGGTCTGGAGGCATCATCTTCTTCGAAGATGAGCCTGGACTAGCGGAGCCCCTGTCCCATCGGGCGGGCGCGGCTCGAAAAAGCCCCGCGGGAACGATCCCGCGGGGTTTTTCATGCGCGCCGGCGGACAATCCATGGCTGGGCGAAGAGCCCCGCCATGGATTGTCGACGCTGGTTAGTTCAGTTCGAAGGTGACAGTCACCTGGACGTTATAGGCGTTCTCGCCGGCCTGCACCGGCGCGGCGCCTGCCGCGGCGTCGAAAGCCTTGGCGTTGATCGGCATCGGTGCCGGCCTGATGTTCTGATCCGTGATCTCGAGCACCTTGCCGAGGCTGACGCCGGCCGCCGCGGCAAGCGTCTTGGCCTTGGCCATGGCGTCGGCCACCGCTTTCTTGCGCGCTTCGGTGACGGTGGCCGCCGGATCGTCATTGGTGAAGGCGATGCCGCCGCCCTGGTTGACGCCGAGCGAAACAGCCTTGTCGAGGATCTCGCCTGTCTTGTCGATGTCGCGCACGCGCACCGAAAGCGTGTTGGTCACCTGGTAGGCGACGAACTCGGCTTCCTGGCTCCCATCGGGTTTGTTGGTGTAGTTGTAGCGCGGGTTGATCTGGATGCCCGCCGTCTGCAGGTCGCGATCCTTGATGCCCGCCGCCTTCATCGCAGCGATCACGGCGGCCATGGCGTCGTTGTTGGCATCGAGGGCGGCACGCGCCGTCTTGGCTTCGCGCATCACGCTGAGCGACAGCAAAGCCAGGTCGGGAGGAATGGTCGCTTCGCCTTCACCCGAAACAATGATGCGGGCGGGCGTCGGCGAATCGGCGGCTCCAGCCATCGCCGGAAAAGCGACTGCAGCGGCGAGCGCGAGGGGCAAAAGATGTCTGGTCATGAAAATCTCCTTGGTCTGCGATCCAGTCGCACAGGTCGCGTAGAGCGCGATTATGGGGTGATTTGGGCGATCCGCGAAAGCCCGTCGGGAAAGCCTTGTGCCGGAAAGCGAAAAACACTAATCCATCCCGCGTGGGGCCTGTAGCTCAATGGTTAGAGCCGGCGGCTCATAACCGCTTGGTTGGGGGTTCGAGTCCCTCCGGGCCCACCAAAATTGTTTAATATCAATTAGTTATGGTCAACTCCGCTTAGAAGTGGGCCAATCTAGATTCGCTATGTCCCAGGACTCAGGTGCATTGACTCAATCCATGAGCGGGGAAGGGCGAGTTATGCCTGCTCTTAAGTTCGATTGTCCTCCGTTCGTCAGTCAGGTTTGTGCAGCCATGTATAGTCCAGCTATTTCGAGGCTGGAAAGACCCTCGGGCGATGCGTGCGGCAAAAGGCGGTAACGACGTGCGAATGGGATGGTTGCCGCGACCGATCGAGCATGCCGCGACGGCAATTAAGCTGGTGTCGATACCAGCATCTGTGACTTCTGCTGAGCCGGAATTCGACCCGAAGACGACTGAGGTCGGCCGTGGCTTGGACGACCGCTTTGCGTTGCCAGTTCGGTCGTTGAGAAGTCCGCCGCAAGATTCTGAAAGCAGTCACCCGCGCGACTAGGTGCGGCGGCCCTTTTGCGCCATTAGCAGACATTGACAGGCGCGGCACACGTCTCTGAACTCGGTCACCGGGGCCACGAAGCCGATTACGCCTCACTCGGCGCCCGATCCACTTCGCAAGTGGGACATTCGAGCCTGCGAGCGGCTCATGGCCTCTACCATGTCGCGCAATGGGATCGGCTTCTGCAGCCTCACGACATCCGCCAGCTCGGCGGGGATCACTTCGGCGCGTCTCTGGTGACAAATGCGAACGGCACGTCGCGTTGACGCAGCAAATGCACGATCTCGAACTTCGGCCCGCCACCGCCGAGATTGAGCTCGAACACCGCGGACGTCGGCGTTTCTGTTTCAAGGAGGCGGCGCGTCGCGTCGGCGTTGAGCATGGGACATGCGGGCTCGATCCTTCTCAGGACCTCGTTGCCGATCGAGTGGCTTGCGCACTAGGCCAAAAAACGCTCATTTGAAGTGTCGGCGAGGAATGACAGTCGCGGTTGTACCTTGCAGCACGACTGTCGAAAGCGCGAGGCGGTCCCGTGGGCACTGATTCAGATCGCAGAACGCTGTCATTCGGCCCCTTTCACTTGGTTCCTACGCGGGAGCTACTCGTACGCGGGGATCAACCTGTGCGGATTGGTAGCCGCGCCTTGGGGATCCTCGTCGCAATGGCCGAACGTGCTGGCGAAGTAGTCAGCAAGAGGGAGCTGTTCGACATCGTTTGGCCCAACACGGCCATCGAGGAGAGTAGTCTCAGGGTCCATGTCGCTGCCCTGCGCAAAGCGCTCGGCGAAGATGAAGGCGATAACCGCTACATCGCCACAATTCCTGGTCGTGGCTATCGCTTCGTTGCGCCAGTCGCAACATCTGGGCAACCGGCGCCGCGCCAAACAGACGCCGCCGCACGACCGCGAAGCGACGGGATAGTCGTCACCGGAATCCGCATCTTCGGCCGCGACGACTTCGTGGCCTCGCTGGACGCCCTTCTTTACGAACGGCGCTTGGTCACCGTGGTCGGTCCAGGAGGCATGGGGAAGACGTCCGTCGCACTCGCTGTCACGGAATGTGTCGCGCCGCGTTACTCCGACGGGGCATTTATCGTCGAACTCGCGCGCTTGGCTGACCCACGACTCGCCCCTACGGCGCTCGCCACGGCGCTGGGCAAGCCGGTGCGCTCCAAAGATGCGACCCCCGAGCTCCTCGAGTTCCTCCAGGACAAACATATGCTGGTCGTGCTCGATAATTGTGAGCATCTTATCGACGCGGCGGCTGAGCTGGCCGAACGGATCACCCAAAACACATCACAAGTCAGCGTCCTCGCCACAAGCCGCGAGCCCCTTCGGGCTCTCGGCGAGACGGTGGCACGATTGCCATCGCTCGGCTTCCCAACCCGGCTGCAAGGCCTCACAACGGTCGAGGCGCTCAGCTTTCCGGCCATGCAACTCTTTCTCGATCGTGCGAAGGCGACGCGAAGCGATTTCGAGCTCGACGATTCGACGGTGCCATTTGCCGCCGACATATGTCGTCGCCTCGACGGAATCCCACTTGCTATCGAGCTTGCCGCTGGCCGCGTCGACGCGTTTGGCACCCGCGAGCTTGCATCCCTGTTGGACGAACGATTTCGCGTGCTGAACCGCGGCAGGCGAACGGCTCTGCCGCGTCAGCAGACTTTGAGCGCAACCTTTGATTGGAGCTATGAACTGCTGTCGGAAAGCGAGCAGAGCGTCCTCAGGCGCCTCTCGGTGTTCGTCGGAGCCGTCTCGATGGAGCCCGCGCTTGCCGTAGCGGCGGGCAGCGGCCAATCCGAGTCCACGACAGCGGCCGTCATTGCAGGGCTGGTATCGAAGTCGCTGGTGGCGGCGGACACCACTGGACCGGCGACTCAATACAGGTTGCTCGAATCGACCCGAAGCTATGCTCGCGAGAAGCTGATCGAGGCAGGCGAGAGCCCCGCAGCGGCGCGTCGCCATGCCTCCTACTACGCCGCGCTACTTGATCGAGCGAATTCAGAGTTTCTCAGCAAGCCGCTAGCCGAGTGGATGGCCGAGTACAGCAGCTGCATCGACAACGTCCACGTTGCCATTGATTGGGCTCTATCGCCTGATGGCGACGGTGATGTCGGCGTGGCGCTGACTGCCAACGCCGTTCCGTTGTGGACTCGCCTGACGCTCCTTGAGGAATGCCGAACTCGCGTCGAACGCGCCCTTTCAGTCTGAGTCCAGATGTCGCTCGCGGAGGCAAGCGCGAGATGCAGCTCTTTGCAGCATTTGCGGCGGCCTCGACCCTTACCAAGGGACCGGGACCGGAATCGGAACTAGCCTGGTCAGCGACGCTCCAGATCGCTGAGCGGATCGGCGACATCGATTATCAACTGCGCGCACTATGGGGCATTTGGATTGGCCATCACACCGGCGAGAGCCAGGCCAAGGCCCTCGAGGCGGCGCGCCAGTTCAGAGAGGTCGCAACGCTGTCGTCGGATGTTGCCGATCCCATCGTCGGCGATCGGATCATTGGAACGGTCCTCTGGGCTCAGGGAGAACTGCAGGCCGCTCGCAACACGATGGAACAGGTCCTTCGCTCATATGTGGCTCCGTCCGACCGTTCGCACCTGATCCGCTTCCAATTCGATCAACGGGTCACGGCCTATTCGGCACTGTCTCTGACGCTTTGGCTTCAGGGTTTTCCCGAGCAGGCAATGAAGATAGTCGAGACCAGTGCGCAACTGGCACAAAACCTTGCCCACGATCCTTCGATATTTCATGCGACCGCATTGTCGGGTTGCCGGGTAGCGCTGCTCGCGGGCGACAGGCCTTCCGCCGATAGGCTGCTTGCCTTGCTGCAGGGCGCGGTAGCGAGGCAGGTCAGCTACGGCGTCTGGATTCGAGCCTACCGAGGCGAGATCATGATCCGCGACGGCGATCCTGAAGCTGGTTCGCGTTTATTGGAGATGGCTCTGACTGAGCTCCCGAAAGCGGCCTTTCACGCGCACTACGCGTCGCTTCGGGCCGCCCTGGCGCAGGGCTTCCACGCGGCGGGCCGGGCTGACGAGGCGACGACGGTGATCGAGGATGCGCTCGCACTCGCCGAACGGTCGGGGGACGTCTGGTATCTTCCAGAGTTGCTGCGGATCAAAGGAGGGTTCCTGGCCGCGCGAGGGGCAGTCGATGCGGGCGAGGAGATTTTTCTGCTTTCGCTGGACTGGGCGCGGCGGCAAGGGGCGCTTGCATGGCAGCTCCGCACGGGCATCAGCCTGGCGCGTCTCTGGTCGGAACAGGGCAGGATCGACGCGGCGCACGCGTTGCTGTCTGAGCTGCGGGCGAGATTTACGGAGGGGTTCGAGACGGTCGATCTTGTCGAAGCCGCACAGCTGCTCTCGCGGCTAGAAGACAGCCGACGGGGCGATACTGATGAGATTGAGACCGACAAGAGCGCCCGAGGGAAACTGCTGTAACCTGCCGCCTTCGGAGAGTCGGCCGAGATCGATGCCGGCCAGGCCCAGATGCGCGATCATCCTGCCGATCACCGCCTTGGCACGCGCATGGTCGCCAGAAAAGAAGATGACACGCCGTCCCGTCGCCGCCTCCGGGGGCATCAGTAGCAACTGAGGCGGCAGCGTGTTGAAGGCCTTTACGAGCCGTGCGCCGGGGACGAGGCGGGATACAATCTCGCTGGAGTTCCTCGCCAGGAAATCGGGGAGTGCGGCGGTAGGCATGTCGGGGTTCGTTGCATCGATCACGATCCTGCCGTCCCAATCGGGCACTTCCAGTAGCGCCACGGGAAGCTGGGACCATGGTACGGCGAGCACGACGATTTCCTCTTGCGCCGCCTCGGTCACGCTAGCGGCGACGGCCAGGTGCCCGAGTTCCCTTGCAAAATCCTGAAGGGTTGACCTTCCTCGTTTGTTGCTGACAACCGCCACCATACCGGCCCCCACTGCGAGGCGCGCGATGGCTGACCCGAGCCGCCCGCAGCCAATGATGCCGATCCTGGCATACTCGATATCGGCAAGACTGCTCGGACCTGGTCGGAGGGGCATGGGCTGGTTGGCTCGCGCACTACCTCCAGGATGATACATGGCGCTCCGTGAAGCGAGTGAATCGATGTGAACGCCGAAGCAGCTAGCGCAGCAATTTTTCACATCGATTCACTCGCCGGCTTAGCCCTTCCAACCTATCGTCCACCTACCGACCTGAAACGGTGCCCTCCACCGAGCGCTGGAGGCCAAGTCCACCTAAGACACGTAATGGAGGACACTGTGAGCAAAGGAAAAGTGCTTATTCTCGGGTCCAATGCGACCAGGATCGAGATCAAGGGTGGCCGGTGGGGCGCTACGGGACAGTACCTCAATGAGACGGTCGTTCCGGCAATGGCCGTCATCGATGCCGGCTATGAGGTCGTGCTCGCGACGCCGAATGGCGAAAAACCTGTTATCGACAGGGCTTCTGATGCGCCGGCGCATTTCGGCGGCGACAAGGCGGCGTACGATCGCGCCAAGGCCTTCTACGCCAACCATCCATCAATGACCCCGCGAATGCTCCGGTCGGTAATCGAAGAAGGGCTGGACAACTACGCCGGCGTATTCGCTCCGGGTGGGCAGGCCCCGGTCGTCGACCTCATGCAGGATCAGGACGTCGGTGATGTGCTGCGCCATTTCCATGAGAAGGCGAAGCCCACGGCCCTGCTTTGCCACGGGCCCATATCAGCGGTCGCCGCGATGCCCTACGCACGCGAGTTTCGCGCGGCTTTGATTGCCGAAGATCCGGACAAGGCGGCAGAGTGGGCCAAAGGCTGGCAGTATGCGGGCTACAAGATGACAATATTCTCTTCGACCGAAGAGAAGGTGATCGAGGACAACATCTTGCACGCGAAAATCTATTTCCACATGCCTTACGCGCTGACGCTCGCAGGCGCCAACGTGACCACAACTCCGGTCGATTTCGAGCCCTATGTGGTCGAGGATCGCGAACTGATCACGGGCCAGAACCCGCGTTCGGATCATCCGATAGGGGCAGCGCTGATCGCTGCGCTCGACCGCAAGCGCGAAGGCAAGCGCGCCGCCTGAGGTCCTGTGGGTCGGCCTCGGCGTCGACCCACTCTCTCGGAGAAAGAACTGAATCATGTCGACCGGCGTCAAGATCGTGGGAATCCTTACCGCTCGGCCAGGCAAGGCCGCGGAGCTCCGGCGGTTACTGTCCGCCACGCGGGTATCCAGCCGGGGGGAGCCCGGCAATCTGCGGTGGGACATCTGGCACGACCGGGCCAATTCGGACCGCTTCATACTGGACGAGCTCTACTTGGACGACACGGCGCTTACGGCCCATCGCGAGACGCCGCACTTCAAGGAGTATGCGCGCAAGATCGGCGATCTGGCAGAACGGACACCGATCGTTCTCGACCCGGTCGAGGTCACTTGAAACGCTAGGAGAACAGGACAATGAAACGTGCAATTACGGGATTGCTCGCAGCCATGATCGCAACTGCTTCCGCGCTCGCAGCCTCGGCTGCCGAAAAGGCTGTCTCAATCGTGCTCGTTCACGGTGCCTTCGTCGATGCCTCCGGGTGGCAGGCCGTCTATGACATCCTGTCTGCGGAGGGTTACGAGGTGCTGGCGGTGCAGAACCCGACTGTCACCCTTGAGGGCGATGTTGAAGCGACCCGCCAGGTTATCGCCAGGGCCAAGAAGCCGGTCGTGCTGGTAGGCCACTCCTATGGCGGCGCGGTCATCACCGAGGCTGGCGATCTGCCCAAGGTCCAAAGTCTGGTCTACCTCGCCGCCTTCGCACCGCAGGCCGGAGAATCCGTCTTCGACATCGCAACCGTGCCCACGCCTGGCGAGGATAAGGCGCCGCTGCTCCCGCCAAGTGATGGTTTCCTTCTCGTAGATTCGGAGAAGTTTCCAGCTGCCTTCGCTGCCGAGGTCGATCCCACGAAGACTCGCTTCATGGCGGATGCGCAGGTGCCCTGGGGTCTGGGAGCCGTGCAGGCAAAGATCACTGCCCCCGCTTGGAAGGATAAGCCGACCTATTTCATGGTGACAACTGGAGATCATATGATCCCACCCAGCCAGCAGCGCGCCATGGCGGCACGTGCGAAAGCAAAAGTGGTGGAGATCGACTCCAGCCACGCGGTGATGCTCTCGCATCCTCAGGAAGTCGCCGACTTCATCGCCGGCGTGGCCGCCCAGACGAATTAGTGGCCTGTCGTAACTCATAGACAGGCAGCCGGAGACAGAGAGACCGCCTCGCGGCAGTCTCTCTCCATCCAGCGGGTAGGGGGCTCGTCAGCTACGCTGAACTGCGGCCACCGCCTTACGGATGGCCGGCGTCGGCCGCGTCCAAATGCTTGAGCGACCGAAGGATCCGATGGCGGCTGTTTCGAGTTGAACCCCCAGAAGCGGCGAGTCCGCTTCCGGCCCCGATCGAGACGATCCTTACTCGTCCCGGAGCGTCGTCAATGGCGCTACCGCGACCTTCCAATGTGAGACTGAAACACCGTCACGGTCTTCACCGCGCGTTAAAGTGAGGCGCTTATCGGATGAATGTCGCGCTGTAGGTGGGACAAAAACATCGAAAAACATTGGAACAGATTTGAATGCTTCGCGATCCCACTGATCCCTAACCACTTGATTATGCTTCTTTTCCAAACATCCTCCGGGCCCACCATGATCTTTGATTTTGTTGACGAAAATTCGACTCAACCCAAAACGTTCTGGGCACATTGTGGGCCACCCGTGCCTCAGTCTGCCTGCGGTCCTCGCCGACTTCACCAAGGTTTTGTCAATTCGTTGGATCAATAGGCTTGGCTCGCGATCATTGCCGGGTTGATATCTGCCAGTTGCATGTTGGTTGCCGCGCTCACAGTCGCACCGTAGTAGCGGCCGTCGGCAAGCGACCTACCGAGCCGAAACAGGTGCAATTAAATGTCAGCGCGGTCGAAGCCCGGGGACCCATAGATGCGTATTTCGCTGCCCTCAAAGGCAGGCTGAATGTCAGCAATGCCCAGCGTAAGGTTGCTTTGGTTGATCTCCCGTTCAAAATCAGCTTGCAACTGCCTTTGGAGAACCTCAACCTCTCCTGTCCCTGCATAGCTTTCGATAATGCGAGGGCTTCCAAGTCCGAGTCGTCTTTGTGGGCTTGTAGCATCTTCGCTGATCACGGGTCGTTCGACGATGGCGCAGAACGTCGCTTCGCCCACTGTTATATGTGCGGAATAAACTAGCCGCTCAGCGCCGACCGGCACCTTCTCAAGATCTGTAAATTCCAGATCGCACGTTACACCTTTGACGGCGACTACCTCTTGAAAGCGCGCCAGTTCGACCCCTGCTTTTGCCACGTCCGCGATTGAAATTTCTATATCATCCGTCGCGAGCGACTGCAGAAACAGCAAGGCCGGGTATATATATTGTTATTGCCTTGCCCAAAGGGACTCGAACCCCTTAATAACCAAGCGCTCTACACGGCTCTCAGTCGCGTTGGTGCGTGATGCCACGAATGGGGCCTACGATTGGTCGAGCTCGACCTCGTCTCACTGACGAGCGTCCGGGCTTGCGCTGATGCGCTCCTGTCCGATGGTGGGTCGTTCGACCTCATCATATCCAATTGTCAGAAAACTGCATCGTGTCTGTTGCATGTCCCACCAATGTTGAAAGAGTTGGTTTGAACGACGCTGGTGCACTCCGTGAGTGCCGGCAGTTTCCTCTATTGGCTTTGCTGCATTTCCTTAACGACGATGTCTCCGTCCACCACGATCGGTTCGTCATCCAGGAAAAGACTGCAACCGCGCATCGGAATGTCCAGGTGGCAGGCGGTGTCATTGGGGCCGCCGAGTTCGTTGTTGGGGCCTGTCGAAAACATCACGTTGCCGTAGAAGGAGCGCAACTCCATGCCCATGCCGCCGGGAAACTGTGTCAGGCCGTGCCACTGCGCCCGGTGGTCGAGGCCCCAGCCGACATGGCTCATGCCCATGCCGCGCGGGTCCTTGAACTCGCCCATGTAGGATTTGATCAGCTCGGCTTCGAGCCCGCCGCGGATGTCTTGAACGAAGCCTTTTTCGATCGTGTAGACGACCGGTTCGCGCACATAGGTGTTGAATGGCAAAAGCACGTCGCCAGGCGCCAGCACGATCTTGCCGTCGACACCGTCGTCAGCGCCGCCGGTGAAGACGAAGGCCGCTGGCCAGTGGTCCCAGCGTCCGGGCTGGTCGGTGTAGCCGTATTCTCCAACCGTCGGATAAACGCCAAGCCTGTAGATCACGTCGGTGCCGTGGCGGGAGGTGATGCGCATGGTCTTGGCCTTCGACAAAAGCGCCTCGCCGATTTCGACGCGCTCGCGCAGTTCCTTGGTCGGCAGCAGCCGGGCAAGCAGCGGCGCGGGTTCGACGGCTGTCAAGACGCGCGCACCGGCCGCCTGGATCGCCATCTGCTCCGGGCTGAACAAAAGAAAGATGAGGTCGACGACCATGTCGGCCTGCTTCAGCGCTTCGACCGCCTCGGGATTGGCGGCCAGGCCGGTCTCGCCGACCGCCCAGGCGCCATTGCCGGGCAGCGGCGGGGGCAGGCGCATGTGGTACATGCGTGCGCCGAGGCGCTGGCCGGCGGCGAGGAACGCATCGGCATAGTCGAGGCGCTCGCTGCCTTGCGACAGGACGATAACCTTCTCGCCTTCGTGCACGCCGCTGAGCGTGAGCTGGTGCAGGCAGATTTCAGTCAGAACGTTGCGGTCCATCCAGCGATCTCCTTTGCAATGTGGGCGGCATCGCGGCCCATGGGATTCAGTTATGCGTTCTGCTTGGGCGCTCTTCGCTGGCCGGCGCGCCCGATTTCGTCCAGCGCCTCTTTCAGGCCGACGACGTCGCCATATTTGGCATCGATGTCGAACAGGTTGGCTTCATGGGGCCCGGCGTGCCGGTCGCCAACGCAATCCCTGACCACGATGGTTCGGAATCCGTGCTGGACTGCGTCCACTGCGGTTGCCCGGATGCAGCCGCTGGTCGAGCATCCGGCGAGTATGACGGTGTCTACGCCGTCGGCATGCAGCATCGGCGCCAGGCTCGTGCCGAAGAAGGCGCTGGCATACTGCTTGGTGACGACCAGTTCATCCGGCAACGGTTCGACGCCGTCGCAGAATTCGGCCAGCGGACTGCCGGGGACCAAGGCTGCCATCACCGGCGCCTTCTTCACCCAGATCCCGCCGTCGGCGCAGCTCGGCGCGCGGTAGAGGATGTTGGTGTGGACCACCGGTACGCCGGCTTGGCGCGCTGCCGCCAGCAGTTCGGGCGTGCGCGCTACGGCCTCCACCACGCCCTGTGCGAAGAGCGGCGCGCCAGGGGTCGTGTAGGCCTTCATGAAATCGATCACCAACAGCGCCGGCTTGCGACCGAAGCCGATGCGACTGCCCCAGACGCCGCCGTAGTTGTCGGCTGCCGACTGCGTTTCAGCCTCTATGGAAATTGTCGGCTGAGTCATGGCCGTCTCCCTCAGTACGCGCCGGAAAGCAGCGCGCCGGCGCCGGGAACGACTGGCTCCAGGCCGAGCGCCTTCAGCAGGCCGTAGGTGGTGGCGACCGCCGCCGTCAATACCGGTTTTCCGGTAAGGGCTTCGACCTTGGCGATGACGGGCAGCGACGGCATCTGCACGCAAGCCGACAGCACGACCACGTCAACACCTTCGAGGTTCATGCCGGCAACGATGCCGGGCAGGTTTTCCGGATCGTGTCGCGCCACGTCGAGGTTGTCGGGGATCTCCAGCGCGCGCCAGTCGACGACGTCGAAACCTTCCTCGCGGATGTAGTTGACCACCAGTTCGGTCAGGGGCCGCACATAGGGCGCCACGACGGCGATGCGCTTGGCCTTCATCACCTTGAGGCCGTCGATCAAGGCGCCAGCGCTGGTGACGACCGGGATGTCGGCGCCGTTCTCCTGCGTGCGACCGCGCAACCGCGCCTCTGACTGCCTATGGTAGCCGAGCCCCATCGCCATGATGGCGACTAGGCAGGCATAGCCGAGCACGTCGACCTTCGCATCTGAAAGCTCGGCCGCGCAGCGGTCGGATTCGCCGTCCATGGCGGCAAGCTCGTCCTTGCTCACCGTCTTCATGCGCATGCGGCTCGAATGGAATGTGAAGCGCTCGGGGCGGATGGCCTGGCGCGCCAGCAGCATCGCCGGGATCTCGGTTTCCATGGTCGTATTGGAGCTCGGCACGATCTGGCCGATCCGGAACGGTTTCGTGGTCATGCCGTTTTCCTCGCTGCCAGAGCGGTTCCGAGCAAGTGGTCAGCCGCGGCTAGAAACCCTTCGAGATTGTCCCAGGGGATCATGTGTCCGGCATCGGGCACGCGCTCGATGCCGATGCCGGGGTTGAGCGACTGAATTTCCGCTTCGTCGGCAGGTTCGATGACCCCGCCGCGCGTCGCCACCATGAGGCCAGCGGGGACGGGAAGGCCGGGCAGATCCTGGTGGATGTCGTCGGTGTGGAAGCCCTCGAAGGCGGTAACGATAGCGGGTTCGTAGCAAGTGTGCAGCCACTCGGCGCGCAGCGCGCGCTGCTCGTGGCTCCATGTCGGACAGAACGCACGCATCGCCTCGGCATCCATGCCCATTTCTGCCTGCCGTATCGAATCCACATACCAGGACAGCTTCGACGGGTAGGCGCGGCGGTCCGGCCCCGAGACGGGCGGGTCGACGAGCAGGAGCCGCGCCATACCGGCCGGGTTTCGCGTCGCGGCGCGGATTGCGATGCGCGCGCCCATGGAATGGCCGAGCACCGTCACGCCGGAAAGACCGAGCGCGGCGATGAAGCCGGTCAGGTCATTGGCAAGGCAGTCGAGTTGGTAATCGAGGCCTGGGCCGGATTGCGACAGACCGCGGCCACGCACATCGAGGACGTAGACATCGAATTCGCAAGCAAGCCTTTCAGCGACGAAGTCCCAGGTCACGGCCGGGCTGGTGATGCCCGGCACCAGCACCAGCGGCGCTCCCGCGCCGAGATGGTGCCGGTAGTGCTGGCGGATGCCGTTCGCGAAAACGTTCGCGCCTGACGTTGCCATGGCGCTCATCAGGCAACCTCACTCTTCAACGTGGCGCCATAGACGTCGTAGCCGAAGACCCAGGCCGGATCTTCCTGGCTGCGCAGCCAGGTGTTGGCATTGGACACCGCCTGCACGCGCGAGGCGCGATCCCTGCGATTCGCTTCGTAAAGGGCGAAGGCGGCTGCGTGATCTCTGGTCCCGGTTTCGCCCAGGCACCGCGCAAGCATGGCGGCATCCTCGATGGCCATGGCCGCGCCCTGTGCCATATGCGGTTTCATTGGATGGCAAGCGTCGCCGAGCAGCACCAGCCGGCCCTCGCTCCATACCGGCAGCGGCTTGCGGTAGAGCAGCGGCCATTTGGTGACCTCGTCGCTCGCGTCGATCAGTGAGTCCACCACCGGATGGCAGCCGGCAAACGTGTCGCGCATCTCTTCGCGGCTGGAGGGTACGAAAGCCCCATCGAAGTCCCAGGCCGGGTGAGGGACGCCGGTGACGTAGTAGTATTCGCTGCGGTCCGCCGTGGTGTGGTAGACCATCATGTGGCGGTCCTCGAACCACCATTTCACGCAATCTTCGAAGTCGAGGCCGTAGCGGCTTAGCTTGTCGGACGAAATCACCGCCCTGTGGGCGACCCAGCCGCTGTAGTTAGGCTTTTCCTTGCCGAGCAGTGCTTCGCGCACCTTCGAATTGATGCCGTCGGCGCCGATAACGATCTCGGCTGTGACTCGAGTGCCGTCGGCGAAGCTGAGTTCGACGCCGGCGCCATTGTCCGTCACCGCGTCCAGCCGCTTGCCGAAGTGCAGGTTTTCCGGGCGCAACAGCGATACCTGGAGCGCGTGCAGATCGCCGCGATGGACGGTCACATAAGGAGCGCCATACTCTTTTTCGGCGAACGCGCCGAGCCGAATTCGGGAAAGATACTCGCCGGAGCGCCCATCACGGCTGAACCAGAAATCGGGCTTCGACCCCATGTCAACGACAGCGTCTTCCATTCCGAGTTGACGAAACACCCGCATGACATTGGGACCCATGTGAATGCCGGCGCCGATGCGTGCGAAAGCTGGAGCCTGTTCGAAGACGTCGACATGAAAGCCGGCTTGCTGAAGTAGGCTGGCAGCGGCAGCGCCCCCGAGACCGGCGCCGATGACGGCAATTTGCGTTTGGATTGGCATGGGCTCGTTGACCCTCCGTGTGAATTTAGAATCGCGATCGTCCCTGCATTTTATAGAGTATACACTCTAAATGTCAATCGAAAAATAGGGCGGTGGTAAAAAGTTCGGCGCAAATATGAGGTTTGACACCGTCTTCAAAACAGATATTATAGTGTATGCACTTTTTTATCGCGCCTGTACGACAGGACTCCCGTGCGGCTTACGGCCCTACAAAAGGCACGCAGCGCGGGCAACCGCGTCTTGGCTTCCGCAGATCCGGCTGCCGAAAGGCTCTCGCGCAATGCGGCCCGCAAATCGGACATAAAAGCAGCAACGGAAGCTGTCTTGCCTTGCGCAACGCGGGCGTTTTATGCATGCGTCGAGTGCTACGACTTTGGAGCGGAACGCGCGGTGCCGGATCACAAGCCAAACGAAGCGGATCGGATCGAGAATGCGGATCGCTATGTTTTCACGGACCAGGTCGGCTACCTGCTTCGGCGGGCCTACCAGCGACATCTCGCAATCTTCCAAGCGAATGTTGGCGATCCGCAACTGACGGCAGTTCAATTTTCGACACTGTGTGCGCTAAAGGACAGCGGCCCTCAGTCGCAAAGCGAACTCGTGAAGGCAACAAGCGTCGACCAGGGCACAATTCGTGGGATCATCGACAGGTTGAAGAATCGCGACTTGATTGCGTTTTCGAAGGACGGCGCGGATGCGCGCAAGGTAATAGTCTCCATCACGACCGCCGGTCTGCAATTGCTGGAAGCAGTCGTGCCGCATGCGAGAGATGTCACCGAACTGACCTTAATGCCCCTGAATCCTGCCGAACGAATGGCACTTCTCCACACGCTTCGCCTCCTCGGAGAGGATACGGATCCGAACGACTGAAGTACGCCATAGTGCTTGCAGCCTTCAGCAAGTCTGGATGGCGGCATTGATTGCGCTGAGCGTCAACGGCATGGATGTGCAAGTCTCCGTCGCACCGTCGACGCCGCTTCTCCACGTGTTAAGAAACGACCTTGGCCTGAATGGCCCGAAATACGGTTGCGGCCTGGCCGAGTGTGGCGCCTGTGCCGTGCTCGTCGGCGATACCGCGGTTCGCTCGTGTACGGTGCCGGTCGGGGCGGTCACAGGCCGGTCGATCACGACATTGGAAGGGCTAGGAAAGCCTGAGCACCTTCATCCCGTTCAAGCCGCGTTTGTTGCAAACAACGCCGCCCAGTGCGGCTACTGCATCAACGGGATGATTATCGCCACCGTGGCGTTGCTGAGAAGCAATCCCAAGCCGGACGAGACCGCTATTCGAACTGCCCTGCGCCACCATCTATGCCGCTGCGGCACGTATCTTGAAATCCTTGCTGCTGTTCGCGAAGCGGCTCTGGCCCCATCCGATGTCGCAGTCGCTGAGGCAGAGGAGACGGCTTCATGACCGGCCCGCGCGACCGGCCTGCCGCGGCCTATCTGGCAGATCCCGATACGCTTCTGGTTCTGCGCCCAAATCCTTTGGAGGGCAGGGACGATGAACTGTTCCTTGCGCTCGACGCTAAAGGCAACGTTACGGCGTTCAATGGCCATGTCGATCTCGGCACCGGAATTCGCACTGCACTGGCCCAGATCGTGGCCGAGGAGTTGGATGTTCCATTCGACCGCGTCCGCATGGTGCTTGGGTCGACCTCGGCCACGCCGGATCAAGGAGCGACCATCGCCAGCGAAACCATCCAGATCAGCGCAAAGCCGCTGCGCGCGGCGGCTGCGACGGCGCGCGTTCATTTGCTGCAATTGGCAGCGACCCGCTTCGCCTTGAAGGCGGAAGATCTGGTCATCGAGGAAGGGGTGGTCCGCGCGGGAGATACGGAAACAAACCGCCTGGTCAGCTTTGGTCATCTCATCGCCGGCGCCCACACGCGCCTGTTCATCAATCCGCACGCGCCTCAAAAACATGCTTCGCAATACCGCATCGTCGGCCGGCCGCAGCCACGCACCGACATACCGGCTAAAGCCACCGGCACATTCACCTACGTCCATGACGTGCGTCTGCCTGAGATGCTGCACGGGCGCGTTGTCCGACCGCCCTATGCCGGCTTCGATTCCGGTTCGCACGTCGGTGCCAGCCTGATTTCCGTCGATGAGAACTCGGTGGCCAATGTGCCGGGCCTCGTCGCCGTGGTGGCCGTAGGCGATTTCGTCGGCGTGGTTGCCTCACGCGAAGAGCAGGCCGTCGAGGCCATGCAACGTCTCGAGGTGCGATGGCGCGCCGCACCGGACATGCCCGACCTCAATGCACCGCAGGCGGCGCTGCGCGGGAATCCGTCGACGGCCCGCAAGCTGGCCGATCGGGGAGATGTCGAACGCGCGCTCGGCGCGACAGCCGAGCCGATGCAACGCACTTATGTCTGGCCTTACCAGATGCATGGGTCGATCGGACCGTCCTGTGCGGTCGCCGACTGGCGCCACGACGGCCTGACGGTCTGGTCTGGCACGCAGAACCCGTTTCCGATGCGCGCCGACCTGGCACAACTTCTCGACATGCCGGAAGACCGGATCGTTGTCGAACGACTGGAAGCGGCCGGATGCTACGGACGCAACTGCGCCGACGACGTGACGGCTGACGCCGCCCTGTTGTCCCGGGCTGTCGGCCGGCCGGTGCGGGTGCAGCTTACTCGCGAGCAGGAACACGCATGGGAGCCAAAGGGTGCCGCGCAGGTCATCGATGTGCGCGGCGGCCTGGACGAGGAGGGTGGTCCGGCGGCCTATGACTTTGAAACGCGTTACCCGTCCAATCTGGCGCCGACCCTGCCGCTGATCCTGACCGGCAAGGTTTCACCAGTCGCGGAGGTCGCCTTGATGGGCGACCGCACGGCGGTGCCTCCCTATGCATTCGGCAATCTGCGCGTCACCGTCCACGATATGCCCACACTTGCCCGCGCCTCGTGGTTTCGTGGTGTCTCGGCGCTGCCAAACAGCTTTGCGCATGAATCCTTCATCGACGAGCTAGCGACGGCGGCCAAAGTCGATCCAGTCGAATACCGCTTGCGTTATCTAACCGATCCGCGCGCAATCGATCTGGTGCGGGCCGTGGCCGAACGCGCCAAGTGGAAACCGCATACCAAGCCGGGCACGCATGGCCGCGAGGGCGATATTTTGTACGGGCGCGGCTTTGCCTATGCCGTCTATGTCCACGGTCCTTTTCCGGGCAAGGCAGCCGCTTGGGCGGCCTGGGTCGCCGACGTGGCCGTGAACAAGGTGACGGGCGAGATCGCGGTGACCAAAGTCATCTGCGGTCAGGATACCGGCGCGGTGATCAACCCGGACGGCGTTCGCCACCAGATTCATGGCAATGTCATTCAGTCGACCAGCCGCGTTCTGAAGGAGGAGGTCAATTTTTCTTCCACCGCGGTCGCCAGCCTCGAATGGGGCGCCTATCCGATCATCGGCTTTCCAGAGGTGCCGGACATCGACGTGCTGATGATCCCGCGCCCCGACGAGCCGCCGCTGGGTGCCGGCGAGTCCGCCTCCGTACCAAGTGCGGCCGCGATCGCCAACGCGGTGTTCGACGCCACCGGCATGCGTTTTCGCGAACTGCCGCTGACGCCGGAGCGCGTGCGCGCCGCCCTGAATCCGCTGCCGGCTTCGTCGCCATCGAACGGGAACAGGCGAACGGCCCGAGCCAAACGTTCGCGCCTGCGGTTTGCCTGGCCACTTGCCGGCGCTTTTTCCGGCACGATCGCCCTTGGCGCAGGAATTTTCCCGTTCAATGCGGCCATTGCCCCTGTGGCGCGTCCGCTATCCGATGTCTTTTCGCCTGCCACGATCGAGCGTGGCCGGCTGGCCGCAGCGGCTGGCGCCTGCAACGTCTGCCATGTCGGCGTCACCGGCACGCCCTTTTCCGGAGGCAGGGCTCTCGAAACCCCCTTCGGCATCGTCTATGCCACCAACATCACCCCCGATGAAGCGGCCGGCATCGGCACCTGGTCCTACCCGGCTTTCGCCAGGGCGATGCGCCAGGGTGTTGCGCGCGACGGACACCATCTCTATCCGGCGCACCCCTACACATCTTTCGCCAAAGCAAGCGAGGCCGATCTCCAGGCGCTCTACGCCTACCTGATGGCACAGCCCGCCGTGACGGCCAAAGTACCGCAAACACAGCTCCGTTTTCCCTTCGGTGTACGGCCATTGATGGCAGGGTGGAACGCGCTTTTCCTGTCGTCATCGCCGGCACCGTCCGATTCGGCCCGAAGCGCGGCCTGGAACCGCGGCGCGGAACTGGTCGAAGGCCTTGGCCATTGCAGTGCCTGTCATTCGCCGCGCAATGTCATCGGCGGAGAGATCAAGGGCGCGATGCATCTTGCCGGCGGCGTCGCCGACGGCTGGCACGCACATTCGCTGACGGCAAAATCCTTCGCGCCGGTCGCCTGGAGCGAAAAGGCTTTCTATGATTATCTGCGAACCGGCCACTCGGCCCAGCATGGCGCGGCGGCGGGACCGATGGCTCACGTGGTGGATTCGCTGGCACCGCTTCCCGATGCTGACATCAGGGCGCTGGCGGTCTATCTCGCCAGTTTCAACGTTGGCGGCGAAACGTTCGCGGCCAGCGGATCGATCCAAAGCGTCATCGATGCTGCAAATCTTGCTGCCCCCAAAGCTGCGGCCGCCTTTCCTCGCGGTGCGCGAATGTTCGCAGGTGCCTGCGAGACCTGTCATTCCGAAGCGTCGTCCATCACGTCGCTGGCTCTCAACACCAATCTTCATGCCGATGCGCCGGACAATCTCCTCCATGCCATCCTGGAAGGCGTGTCTGCGCCGGCTGCCTCGCCGCTCAGGACAGACGCGACCGATTTCGGTGTCATGGCGATGCCTGCCTTCGGCGGCGCCCTCGACGATGCCGATCTGGTCGACCTCGTGAACTATCTGAGGGCGCGTTTCGCGCCCGACAGACCGGACTGGCAAGCCGTCCCGGATTCGCTCGCCGCCGTCCGATCCACTCACCATTGATGCAGACTGGAAATATCAGAGTGCCAATGTGCCCTCCGGAAAACATGGTTGGAACGCCCAGGCGAGATTTGGATCGAGCGTGAAAACGGATTTTTCTGGGCTGCCGAAACACACGAACGACATGGGAAGATTTCTGACTTTGGCCCGCGAAAAAGTCAATGAAATCACCGACTCTGGGATGTCCTCCCGGGTCATGAATGTTGATTTTGCACCGAAAAAATCTGTTGGTTGGAGAAGTGACGGCACTTTTTGAAGCGGGTAAGGCGCGTCGTCGAGCGCCACAAAGTGAAAAAAATCGCCCGATTGTTCTCGATATTTGGTGAAACCTCAAAATATTTTTTGCGGCGATTTTCCTTTTAGAATCAACGCCGTAACTTTTTTGACGGTTCTGGTGTCGGACTTTGCACAATTCCGAAAAATATTTGACAGTAATTTCAACGAGTTATAAGCTGGTTAAACAATCGAGTGGGAATGACCGGATACAACCTGCGGCAAAGCAAAGCTTCGGTGGCGATTTTCGCTTGCCGCGCCGTTCCGTTTCTTACTTCCGCTACGCTGTACATTTCTTTCTCTCTGAACTTGCAGGTTCGATCTGCGCCCATGTCGCGGTTGATGTAAAGCGTTTGAAAGGGTGAGAGGCTCTGGCGTAGAATGGCGTGCGCAAAGGCGGGTCCGTTTTGCGCCTGTGCGCAGTGGCGCTCGGCCTCGAGCTGACCCACCTAAAATTCTATCCAATCATAGGAACTTTGACCACGAGCCTAGCGTCATGCGCTCCTTCGCGTGGGCAAAAGAGAGAGGGAGAGGGCCGCCTCGCGCGGTCTCCTCCCTTCCCGATTAGGCCTTTGTCAGTTGTTCTAAACTGCGGCCACTGCCTTCCGGATCACGTCGATCACGACGGCAGGATGGGAAAGCATCGGCACGTGGCTACTCACCACCTCGGTGACATCAGCGCCCATGCGTTTCGAGACCCAGCGCTGCAGGTCGGGATGCACGGTATGGTCTTTCGTGGCTAGAACATACCAGCTCGGCTTTGACTTCCATGCGATTCGATCGGCGCTGAGATTCTGCTGATGGAACAGATCGAACACGGGCGCATAGTGGGTAGCCCATATGAGCTTCTGGTCTGCCTCGGATAGGTCGCCCGCGAAGAATTCAGGGCCATTCGGCAACATCCAGGCGCGTCCATCCGCGACCTCGACCCGCGTGAAGATATCCGATGGGTACTTATCGAGCTGGTTCTGCACCGTTTCGCCGGCATCCGGGGCAACTGCCGCGATGAACACGAGCCCCACGACGCGATCGTCAACGCCGGCGGCGGTAATGGTAGCACCACCGTAGGAATGCCCGACAAGGAGGACGGGATTGCCGACGCGGTTAAGTGTCCGCTTTACAGTCGCCACGTCCTCCTCGAACGAATCCAGGCCATATTGAACAGAGATGACTTCGTGACCGTCTGCCTGGAGCGCTGGAATCACCTTGTTGAAGCATGAACCGTCGGCCCAGATGCCGTGGCAGAACACGATGGTCAGCTTGGATATTGTCGACATTTTGCGGTCTCCTGGTTGATCAAAAGAGACCTAGAGCTGTCTTCCACCGACGACAAAGACTTTGTACGTTCGACCTATGCCTTAAAAGTATAACGGTGACCCATGGAACTCCGACATTTACGCTATTTCGTTGCCGTCGCAGAGGAGGGTAGTCTGCTAACTGCTGCCCATCGGCGGCTAAACACATCGCAGCCTTCGCTGAGCCGACAGATTCGCGATTTGGAAGCCGAAATCGGCGTGATGTTGCTCGAGCGGCAGGCACGCGGCGTAGTGCTTACCCCTGCGGGACGCGTCTTCCTAGATCATGCCCGGCTCGCACTTCTGCAGGTCGAGGCCGCGGTCGATAGTGCTCAGCGGGCGGCGCAGCCGAACAGGCCCGTACTTTCCATCGGATTTCTTGTAGGGCTGGAGGTCACGTGGTTGCCTCATCTGTTGCGCATCATCCGCGAAGAAGTACCGGAAACGGAAGTCACGCTGTGCAGCCTGTCTTCCCCTGAACTTGCCCTCGCGGTGATGCGCGGGAAGCTGGACATGGCCTTCCTTCGCCCCGAAAAACAGAGCCTGGGCCTGACCTTTAAATTGCTGACGAAGGAGCCTCTGATCGCCATCCTGCCAGCGGGCCATCACCTGGCTTCGCGCAAAAAGGTCCGGCCGCAGGACCTTGCCAGCGAAATTTACGTCAGCTCAGCGAGGACGTCTCCGGTATTGCAAGCAGTGATCGAGGCCTACGCATCGAGCGCTGGAATCACGCTGAAACCTAAGTACGAAGGCGAGAACATATCGTCGGCGATGTCACTGGTCGCGTCCACTGGAGGCGTGACGCTCGTTCCGCTGTATGCACAGAATATGCTGACGCCGAACGTCGTTGCCAGGGCGCTCGAAGGTGTGCCTCCGACAGTCGATCTTACTTTGGGATATGCCGACGCTAACTCATCACCTTTGCTCCATCGACTTCTGTCCCGTGCGGACGAGTTGATCGAAAGCGTTCAAAATCAAAGCATCATTCGGTATGCTGAAACGCCATAGTAAAGTTACGGCCCAAAGCATCAACAGCAAAGGGACGTCCGTCTAGGCGATATCCGACGGTCCACTTTGAGGCACGCAGAATGCGCCGTTGGATGACCGGCTTAGTCGCTAGCGTGCATGGAGGCGATTTGACTTACTAAGGTCCGCTTTTGCGCATTGGCCGACCAAATGCTGCCGTTCCGCTGCCGGCTAGAAGCGGCCATATCGCAGTGAAATTCCAAAACGGATGTTCTGCGACTGCGAATGCCAGCTTAGCGCCTTGGACCGCGGTTCGGATTCATGCTGTGGAATGAAAGCATCTGGCCGAAAGCGGACGCATCAGTTCGGATCCCTTGCGGCGCGCCAGTTTTCTGGAAATTAGGGCTTAGAGATTGATGGCGGCCCGGCTTCGGCTGATCATTTGCCGCCTTCAAGTGGTTCCTGTCTTTGGATCAACGGGGATTTAGAACGATCGCCTCGCACGCAGCTTTCCTTTCTCACCAATTGCCCGTGCGGTTCTGCGCTGCACTCTTGAGCACGCGAGAGGCGGATCGATCCAAGCTGTCTGCGCAGGCCGCTTCGACGTCAGCTTTGGTCAAGCCAACGTCGCGCAGATGGAAGTCGGACAGGTGACCAAGCCCGCGCTCTATGTTGCGGCGGGTCCGCCACTCATGGACAAGGGCCGGCAGGCGTTCGAGCGGACGATCAAGAGCAGTGCCCGGCAAGCCCCGTGCGGTCTGGCCTAGTGTCGTTTGCATCACGTTACGCCTGGTCATGGTAAACCTCCGTTGGCCGGGTTGCTCGAATGACGATCACCGTGACGGCAGAAGGCGGGAAGGCGCCAGGGCAGCTTCGGAAGCGCTCCGCTTCAGATTGTGAACTGGCCTTAGTCCTCCGCAAGGCCTAACTTGCGGCAAAGGAGCGCTCAGCGATGACGCGACGGCCTTACGGACTGCTCTGCCCGATCTCGCGCGCCTGCGAGTTCCCGGAGCCGCGCTGGACGATCCAAATCCTGACCGAGCTCTGGAACGGCTCGACCCCCTTCAATGACATTCGCAGGGGGTAGGCAACATCTCGTCCGCCCTCTTGTCGAGGCGGCTCAAGGAGATGGAAGCGTTGGGCCTGGTCGAGCGCGTGGAGGACGAGGCGTCGGGTAACGTCGCCTATTTCCGCACCGAGAAGTCGATCAAGCTCGAGCCGGCGATGAACGCGCTGGCGGAATGGGCGCAATGCAACATCGAGGCCGAGATCGCGCTCGCCGACGTGGATGTTTCGACCCTCATGTGGTTCGTGCGGCGAAAGATCGACCTCGCTGAACTGCCGCGGCGGCGCGCCGTCATCCGCTTCCATTTCCGCGACGATCCCCCACCGAAGTGCCCCCACTACTGGTTTGTGGTCGAGCCGGGCGCGGACTTGCCCGAGCTATGCTCGCTCGACCCCCGCCGAAACGTCGACCTTTACGTCGAGACCGGCGTTGTTTCGCTGGGGGCCATCCTGGAGGGCCGCTCCAGCATCGAGCGTGAGAAAGAAAAGGGCGGCCTTTTCCTGAGCGGCGACCCCGGCCTTGCACGCAGCATGGACCGTTGGCTGCGAACCTTGGTCTATGCGGCGCTCGAGGGAATCGTCCCGCTTTCTTGAAAACCACACTGAGGTTGCAGGGTCACGCGCGGAGGGTCGTTCGTAGCCGCGCAACGCCTACTACAGAGGAAATAAGGGAGGAAAGTCATGTCGGCCAAAATCCTGCAAATCAACTACAAGCTCACCGGCCCGAGGGCCGAGTATGAGCGAGAAAACCTGCCCTATGCTCAACCCATCGCGGACCTACCTGGCCTGCGCTGGAAGGTCTGGATCATAAACGAGGCCCAAAGCGAAGCCGGAGGGATCTATCTTTTCGACGATGGCGCCACAGTGCAAGCCTTCTTGGACGGGCCAATTATTGCGGAGATGAAAGGTGATCCGACGTTGAGCATCAAGGCGTTTGACGTGATCGCGGGACTCACGACCATCACACGTGGCCCGGTGAAGTAGTGTTCTCGGAGGTTAGGATGGCGCAAGCGTCACTTAAGATAACGGGACGAGCGCCTCCCGCTGTCGCGCGTAGGTAAAGCCAGTTCAAGCCAATTTGAGGTTGCCGAGAACGGTGACATCTATGGGACGGCGGCATGTTGCAGCATGTGGCGAGAGCATCGCCAAGCCTGGAGGCGTCGCGCTGCCCCGCTGTGGTGCGAGACCAGCTCGGTAGTCGGCTCCGAGAGTCCGGTTAGAGGCGCAAAGGGGTCACCCGCAATCCGGTCGCGAAGGCCGGCTTTGGGCCAGAAGCGGATCTCTCGCAGTGGAATTCCACAACCGATATTCTCCGACTTTGATGGCAGCTTTGCGCCGAATGTCGGCCGTTGAAGTGAGCTCTGCCGACGCCTGAAAGCGGACATTGACGGCGACCAGGCTGGAGGTCGCGGTTGCGCCACGTGTCGCGTTGAGTTCGGCCTCGGAAAATCAGTTCTGCGCCCCTGAAGGGGACATTCGAGAGTCACCTCGCTCTGTGGAACACCCTCGACAACCGTGTGGCGCGGGCCTAGCATGGGCTCATCGGGCGGAGACCGGCAATGCTCAGTCGGCGCGACTTATTCTCACGGTTCCTTCGGGGTCTCGGAGCCATATCGGTTATCAATTTCGGGGCGGTTGCTTCCGCACTCGCCGGCTCGCGACCCCGGTTGCGCGTTGGAGCTGCCCTCCAGGCACCTGTGTCGTGGGCCGAGGACTGCTCATTCGTCATCGGCGTTCGGTCGAGCCTGCAAAATTCGGATGATCCGATGTCGCCAAACAATGTGCGGACCGCACTCTGCCCGTTGTGCAACAGCTATGTCCACATCACTGCGACCGAGGCGACACGCGTCCCGTCACCAACAGCTTAGGGCTTCGTAGCGATTGGATCTTGCCTGGCAACGCTGTAGTCACTCGGCTTGTCGCTCCCCGGAAGCTTGCCAGGAATAAGCGCAGACGGATCGAAAAGGGCGCTCTTGTCGGGCTTTGGAATTCCGTACACCAGCAAGCCCGAAACGTGTGCGGCTGCAAATGAGGTTCCCGAGCAAACATTTGTCTGGCCATTCGGGTTCGCGACGTTGCCAGGCCATAGCGATCGGATCTTTACGCCGGGCGCAGCGAAATCAGGCGGTCCTATCTGGATGCCACTAGTCATGTCGATGTTGCCGTTTCCATAAGCGGAAAAGTTCCAGAACACGTCCGTCTTCCTCACCGCAGAAACGGTGATCACTGCTCCAGTCGGAGTGCCCGTGGAAGGAAACCGGTATCCGCCAGCACGAGCGGGAGAGATGGTCTGCACGTATCCCGAACCGCCAATGACGTCGGTATTTCCGGCAGCAACCGAAATAAAAAGCTGCTTGTTTTGCGCAAGGTCCCGCAGAAGGGCTTCAACCTTCGATTCCGGACTGGGCTCTGTCGTTCCAGACGTTGCCCCGGGTATATACAGCGGATTGTAATAGGCTCCAAAGCTCACGTTCACAACATCGCGTGCTGCGGCGTATGTCTTGACATACTGAAGGGCCGTGAGCGCATTGCTTAACAGGTCGACCGGATATGATGCGGTAAATATTCGCAGCGCGCGTATCTTGATCCCCGGAGCCACTCCAATCAGTTCTAGATTGTTTCCTTTTTTTGCGCCGATTATCCCGGCCACCATGGTTCCGTGTCCGATTGGATCGGCGGCCGTTTCGGAAACGCAACTCGCTGTGCAAAGTCGCTGCTCGACGATCTGCAATTCGTTGGCGATATCTGACCCAGGGCCGATGCCGCTGTCGACAATCCAAACGGTTTTCGTCAGCGCGCTCGCATCCACAGGACTGGGGTTGACCCGCTTGATGTTCTTAGGGAGAGACTCCGTAGTGGAGATGGCTTTTTGATCGTCTTCGTCCCCGCACTCGGAGCCCATGCCGAAAATCAGCGAATTTGAGCTGATCTCGCCTACTTCGAGGATTTTCTCTTCAGCCACCCGAGCGCGGGCGGTCGCGGCTGATATGGGAAGTGTGAGCGCGCTGAGCGAATACAGATTGCCTACGTTATCGGAGAAATACTTATCGCCTCCGTTTTGATCGATGAAGGCTTCCCCGAGAATTGTTCGCGCTATCTGGTTGACGTCAGCCTCGGTGTAATCCTTTCCGCTTTTGAGCCATATGATTGACGTGTTGTCAGCCTTGGCCTGCATCTCGGAAATCACGGTGCCAGGAATAGGCTCCAGCGGGGTCCCGCCAGATGACTCCTCACCTGCGTTCGCAAGCGGCGCGTTTGCAAGGATCAGGCATGCGACGAACAGAGTCGGTAAGCAGCGCATGCCAATCTCCAACCGGGCCGATCGCCCAAGTCGCCAATTCACAATAGAGTAATTTGAAAAGGTGGGCGTGGCAATAATGTCTCACCGTCCTTGCCCGATTTCTCAAGCGGCGGCTTGGGGGATATTTCAGCGGGGCGCTCGTTTGACGGGCTCATGGTGTCTGCCGGTTACAGATAGGGGGATTTGATGGCACGGGCGAGGGCAAAACGTAATCGGCAGCAGACGGAAATCGCGCAGGCCATAATCGCGGAGTGGTTTCGAGTACTGCCGGAAAGTTCCGGGTCCATCGGAGCCATGGACGAGTACTCACTCACTGCGGCCTTTAATGACATTCTTGACAGGCCAGCACTGGCCATAATCGATGATCCGACCGTCGTGAAGATAGTCGTGCCGCTGCCCCCGGCGGGCATTGCAACGCGTGACCAACTCAGTGACTACCTTGCACGCAATCAGGATTTCGTTGCCGGAATGAGCGCGGCAGCCCTCTTCGGCTGCGGTCGATAGAGCGCGGATACCCTGTGAGGCCGGCTTCTATCTGGGAAGGCCGGCCTTCTCCATGTCTCTCGCGAACGCGGCCAGCAGGGCTTCATCCGCAAATGGCCTGCCGTGCGACCACTCCGTCACCGTGAATTTCGGGTCCAGGTCCAGCACACGGCTCGCCGCCCGAAGCGCTTCACTGACCTTGTCCTGACGCACCAACGCGACCGTTAAAGCAAGCCACGCTCGAACGTAACCGGGATGCGATGCGACGACCTCGCGGCAAATCAGTTCAGCCTCTTTGGCTCTCCCCACCGCCAGATTGGAGAGTGCAAGATTGGCCGATATCCAAGGCGAGACATGGTGGCTCAGCGAAGCCGCGCGATTGTAGGCCCGAATGGCGGCAGGGTAGTTGCCGAGCAGATCCATGAGCGCGCCCTGGTATCCTACGATTTCTGGACTGTGACCCGCGACCGCGACGGCATCATCCATGGCCCGCTGCGCCTCCTGAGGCTTCCGTTGAAGCAATCGCAAGAATGCCAACAGAGCCAGCACGTCCGAATGGCCGGCGTCAATGCGCGAGGCACGCTCGTATAGAAGTTCGGCCTCGTGGATCGCTTCCTCGTCGTTCTCTGCCCAGCCCAGACGCACCTCGTCGAGATAGCAGAACCCGAAAGCCACCAGGGCGCACAGGTAGGTGGGATCCATGGTCAGTGCACTGGAATAGAACTCCTTCGCCCGCCGATGCCCCTCCCGTGTGTATCGGCGCTCCTCGTCATGACCTCGCTGAAAGGTCTCCCACGCCAAACCACTGCGTGTTCCACGTTTCCAAATCTGCGCCTGTTCCCCGTCGGTCAGCGCCAATTGCAAGGCAGATACGACTTCCGAGGCAATCTGGTCCTGGGCATCGAAGCTGTCGCGAAGATCGTAGTCATATCGCTCGGCCCAGATGGTCGCACCGTCAGACACCGAAATCAGCCGAGGCATGATCCGGAGATGCTGGCCGCGCGTGCTGATGCTCGATCGCAAGACATAATGGGGCTTGCCTCGCGCCACGGCGGTCGCATCTCGAACCGAGATCGAATTGGTGAGCCGCGCCAAGACAAGATGAATCTCATCTTGCAGAGACGACGCGACGAACCGCGCCGATTGCGAGTCGTCTTGCGGCTCAAACGGTTGAATTTCAACAATCGGCTTTACAATATTCTCTCTATATTGCTGGATGTCCCTTAGAAAGTCGGAGGTATACTCATCCGATTTAGAACTTACAACACAATATATGTGAACGCTATCGCTAATATTCTTCAGGCGCTTAGAGCCAATACTTTCGGTGACCACCGAAAACCCATCAGGAAATCGCCGAACGACATCGTCGGACATAAGTATCTGGCCGGGCGCTGCTACTCCCTGAATGCGGGACGCAACGTTGACTGCATGTCCATAGATGTCGCCATCGATTTCAAAAACCTCTCCGAACGCAATTCCAACCCGCCAGCGACTATCTTGCAGCCTATTTTCGAGAAGCGCTGATTGTGCTGCTATGCCAGCAACCGCTGCATCCGAAGCAGACTCGAAAGCTGCCAGGACGAAGTCACCCGGAGTTGAAACTATCCGTCCGCCATTTGCCTTGAGCGCCTTCACAAACGCGTTGCGCGACGTGACGAGATTACGGACGCCCGTCTCGGGGTTCCGGAAGACGGACTCGCTGTATCCGACCATGTCACCGGCAAGGATGAAGAGTTCTTTCCGCGTCTCGGCCACGATCGTATCGGACGCCGTGGGCTGGGCCAGAGTTCCACCCGAGGCGGCCTCGCCAGATACTATCGTTTGCACGTCAGCCCGAATTGTTGGTTATGTTGCACCGCAGAAGTCATCCTACCTACAAATCGGCGTATTAGCCAGTTGGAATGCAGCGTCGGCATGCCCGGGACATCGCCGGCGAAGCTCCACATGAGGTCGCGAAAGGCGCCGAGGTTCCCTTTGATCACGTTCGCCAGCCCGCCTGCAGTACTGCCGCTGCCCACGGGATGTCCCTTTCACGTCGCCGCCGCCGTATTGGCACCGGACCACACCGGCCGCCGACGCCTGGTTTCTGGGCGCGCCCGGACCGCAGACGGGGCCTTCAGTCGGACGGTGATGGAAGGCATCGAGCGCAGCAGTGCCGTATATACCGGTCGCGAACAGGTCGTGGTGGCCACCTTCGATGAGATGCAAGGTTCGGCAATAGATCCTCGGGATCTCTTGAAGTATTCGCCCCGACAGTTGGCCCATGCGGAGGTTTGGAACTCCAGCGCTGATCGAGACCAATGGATACCCGGGCCTTTCGACACTGGGCGAGCGATATCATGGTTGGAGATCGAGCATGTCTCAACAGGAAATCGAGGATATGCGCCGGCAGCGTATTGTCTGCTTTCATACCCGAATTGTTACGATATCGGATTTTGTTTGGCAGACAGTTCGGGGCTTGCCGCTGGCCTAAATAGAGAAGAGGCGACGCTACGTGCGGTTCTCGAGCTTGTTGAACGCGATGCGGTATCCATATGGTGGTATAATCGCCTTAAATTGCCGGAAGTCACGATACCGCAAAGTCAGGAAGAGTTGGTGAGGTTGTTTCGTAGCTGGTTGCGGACACTTCATCGGAAGCTTCATTTGATTGACCTAACCAATGATCTTGAGATCCCGGTTGTCGCAGCGCTGGCATATGGCGAGGATGGCAAAGGATTCTGGTTTGGTTCCGCTGCTGGCCCGGATCTGCATCAGGCCATTGAGGGTGCTCTGGGAGAGGTCTGCCAGTTCATGCTTTCCGCCAATTTCGCACGGCCGATGTCTGCCGCAAGGCAGGCCATCCCACCGAATTTCGTCGCTTGGGCTGCTGCCGCGTCGTTGCGACGAAACCGCCATTTGACGCCCTCAGGTCGGCTTGACCATCGCCGTGAGCACGCCGGGCCGGAGGACGTTCTCGGCAAACTCAGGTCAAAGGCCGTTGACCTGTTCGTTGTGTGCTTGTCCCGCGACGATGCGCCAACCGTCGTCCGCGTCCTCGCACCTACGCTTCGCCCGATCTGGCCCCGATACGCCGAGGGCCGGCTGTTCGAGGTTCCGGTAGCCATGGGCGCGCGCAAGAGACCTATTTCAGAATCGGACCTTAATCCGACGGCTATTTTGTACTGACCTCAGCCCGCGTTGTCGAGGAGTTCACCGGCCTTGGACAGGTCACGCACTCGGACCGTCAGCGTGTTGCTCACTTGGTAGCGACGAGTTTCGTCTTTTGCGTGCCCTCGCGCTTTTTCAGATAGCCGTAGCGTGCCGGGATCGGGGCGAGACGGGCGCGGCCCGCGATCTGCTCGCGCCAGTTCATGAGTGGTTCACGGAAGGGCGCGTGACTTGCCGGACCCAGAGGCGTTGCTCGCTGGGCGCCGAATAGCTGCTCGGGCGCCCCTTTTCCTCGATCAGCCCGTTGTAGAGATAGACGACGTGGCTCGCGACCCCAATGCGTTGGGCATCCATCCACACCGCCTCGGCGGGCTCGCGCGTCGAGAAGAGGTAGTTTTCGTCCTAGACCGGCGTCTTGGCATGCAACAGCCACATGTTGTTGGTGCCCCTTGCGAAGCTTGCCGGCGGGGTAGCCGCCGCGACGACCGGAATGCCGCCCAGCGGGTCGGACAACTGGCGTAGAGGATGTGCGAGGATCGGCAGACCGTCTAGCTGCCGCCTCCAAATCGTGGTCAGTTCGAACAAGAAAGCGTGGCAAACCCGCCCGTGCCGATAACGCTCGTTGCCCATGGCCGGGGGTGTCGGAGGAAGAGAAGCGAGGATACGAAAACGTCGCGTTTGCCAAGGCCGCCGATTCTCAGTTGCCCTCTATCATTTTCGCCGGCTCCAACTCCATCGACGCCTTCACCGCACGCAGATCCGCCAGCATGTTCGCCCACATGAACCGCTTCTCCTGATCCGTCATCACCTTGAAGCGCGCCGAGCGCCTTCATCCTCGTTCGCCTTCGGCGCGTCCAGGCCTTCACCGTGGCGGGGCGATTAGCCCGTCGATGATCTCGCGATGGGCCTTCAGCGTCGTAAGCGTCGCCTCCTCATCCTTGCCCATAAGTCGGCTATAGCCGACGACGTCGGCTGCAAGAATGGCAGCCATTCTACGGTTGACGCGCTCCACAGTTCTGCCCACTCTCGTCGGACGTCCTTCGCTATCCTAAGTCACAAAACGGTCGATAGGGAGTACCAAGGCGTCGACTTTGACGCGCCTTCAAATCCGAATTTCGGTGTCCTTTTCGTCCACGATATCCAACCATTCCTGCTTGACAGGTGACCTACTGCTTCTGGCCCAACGCGGTCGGCACTACGTTGGAGAAAAGGTCGGCTTTCCAGCCCCATCATCCCGAAAGCGGACGTTCAGCTGTCGGCCCCAATGCGGCCGCGCTCATAGCGCCGTGGTTAAAATGCATTGATTGACCCGCTTTGGGATAAAGCTGAGCCACAACTCGCATGGAAACTAAATTTAGCTGTTGTTAATGCTCGAAGGGGTCACCGAGCGAGGCGATGCCGTTGAGCTGCATCATGCGGCGGTCTGATGAAATGATGCCGAGTACGATGATCGTGACCAGGTAGGGCAAGCTTGAAAGCAGTTGCGACGGCACGTCCAGTCCCGTTGCCTGCGCGGCGAGAGCCAAAAGCGACACCGCGCCGAAGAGGCATGCACCCAGGAAAATCCGACCGGTGAGCCACGTTCCGAAAACGACGAGGGCAATGGCAATCCAGCCGCGCCCGGCGATCATTCCATCTGCCCAAAGCGGCGTATAAACCACTGCGGCGTAGGCGCCGGCAAAGCCTGCCATCGCGCCGCCGAACGTGACTCCGGCGATGCGGACGGCGATGACCGGATAGCCGATTGCGTGCGCCGCCTTGGGGTTTTCACCGACGGCCCGGATGACGAGCCCGGCCTTCGTATAGGCAAACATCGCCCAGATGGCCAAGGTCGCCGCAAGGGAAAGCCAGACGACGACATCCTGCGTGAAAAGCCCGCCGACGACCGGGATATCGGAAAGCCAGGGCAAGGCGAGCTTTGGAAGCCCCCGGACAGTAAGGCTTTCATAGGTCTTGCCGAACAGCGCCGAGAGGCCCTGGCCGAGGATGCCGATGGCGAGGCCAGTCGCCACCTGGTTTGCACGAAACCCGAGCGTGACGATGGCAAAGACGAGGGACAACGCCGCGCTGCCGGCGCCCGCGGCGAGGAAACCCAGGAAATGCCCGCCGGCATGATAGACGATGATGAAGGCGAGGACCGCGCCGAATGCCATCAATCCTTCCACACCGAGATTGAGCACCCCGGTGCGTTCGGCCACCAGCTCGCCCAGCGACGCGAGAAGAAACGGCGTTGCGGCCGCGAGCATGCCGGCAAGGACGAACTCGACGGCGTTCATGATGGGCTCCGGTGGGCGGGACGGCGCCATTCGAGACGGTAGCGCACGAAGGCAGCGGCGATGAGATAGGCGAGGAGCAGGCTGCCTTGGAAGACGCGCACCGCGGCGACCGGCAGATTGGCCGACACCATGGCGTTGTCGCCGCCGATATAGAGCGCCGCCATGATGAGCGCGGAAAAGACGATGCCCAGGGGATGCAGACCGCCGAGATAGGCGACGATGATAGCCGCGTAGCCATAACCCGTCGAGATCGAGCGCTGCAGTTGACCGATAGGGCCGGCCACCTCGGCCGCGCCCGCCAGTCCCGCGGCGAAGCCGCCGATGAGCAGAGAGAGCCAGATCGCCCGTCCCTCGGCGAAACCGGCATAGGCGGCAGCACGCGGCGCGAGCCCGCCAACCTGCAGTTTGTAGCCGGTGAAGCTCTTCTGTATGAATGCCCATGCCGCGATGGACAAGGCAAATGCCAGAAGCAGCGAGACGTTGACGCGGGTGCCGGGGATCAGGATCGGCACCATCGCATCGTACTGGAACATCACGGATTGAGGAAAGTTGAAGCCATTGGGATCCTTCCACGGGCCAAGCAGCAGGTAGTTGAGCACCTGTACGGCAACGAGGCTCAGCATCAGGGAGACAAGAATCTCGTTGGCGTTGAGCCGGACGCGCCAGAAGGCGGTTATCGACGCCCAGAGGGCGCCGCCTATGGCCCCGAGGAGCAGCATCGATGGCCAGATCCAAAGGCCCGTTGCCAGCGGAAACCATACGGGAATGGCCGAGGCGAAGATGGCGCCGAGGATAAACTGGCCTTCGGCCCCGATGTTGAACACCTTTGCGCGAAAACCAATCGCCAGCCCCTGCGCGACGAGAAGCAGCGGTCCTGTTTTGAGCAGCACTTCCGAGAATGAGGCCCAGGACAGGAACGGCTCGAGGAGCATCGCATAGACGACTGCTGCCGGGTCCCGGCCGATCAGCACGTAGAGCCCAAGATTGAAAAGGATCGCCACGGCGAGCGCGGCGGGAGGGGCAAGCAGCGTAGCAGCGAGCGAGGCGTGCTCTCGGCGCACAAGGGCCGGGAGGATAGACACTGGAAAAGCGTTCATGCGGGAACCTGACCGGCGGCGGTTGCAGATGCTCCGATCATGTATCGCCCGATGTCCTCCGGCCTGGTGTCGTTCGTGACCAGCGGCGGGCTCAGCCGGCCGTGATGGAGCACCTGGATGGAATCGCAGAGTTCGAAGAGTTCCTCCAGTTCCTCGGAGATGACGAGGATCGCCATGCCTCCGTTGCGCAGTGTGACGAGGCGCCTGCGTATGGCGGATGCGGCACCGATGTCGACGCCCCATGTCGGCTGCGCCACGAGCAGCAGTTTCGGGGACAGCATGATCTCGCGGCCGACGATGAATTTCTGCAGATTGCCGCCCGAAAGCGCGCCGGCCTCCGCGTCCGGGCCGGGCGTGCGCACATCATATTGCCGGATGCAGTCATTGGTGAACGCCGTCGCCCGCGCCTTGTCGACCAGACCGCGTCTCAAAAGCCCGAGCGGATGAGCCGTCAGCAGGCTATTGCGGACGAGCGACATCTCGGGTACCGCGCCGCGACCGAGCCGGTCTTCAGGGACGAAGGCAAATCCGAGTTTTCTGCGCGAGGCCGCGTCGAGCGCGCTCACATCCTTGCCCATCATGTGGATATGGTCGCGCTGTCCCTTCGGCAGCAGCGTCTCGCCGGAGACGAGCGCGGCGAGCTCGCTCTGCCCATTCCCCGAAATGCCGGCTATGCCGAGGATTTCGCCGGAACGCAGCGTGAGGTCGACATCTGAGAGCGCAACGGCAAAGAGGTCGTGGGGCCGATAGTCCAGGCCGATAATCTCGAGCCGCTTTTCCCCCCGGGGCATGGGAAGTGCCGGCGCTGGCTCCGGCATGTCGCGGCCGATCATCATGCAGGCAAGGTCGTGCGTATCGTGATCGCGCGGGTCGACGTTTCCGGTCACGCGCCCGCCGCGCAGGATGGTCGCCCGGTCGCAGACTGCACGGATTTCGTCCAGTTTGTGCGAGATAAACAGGACGGAGACGCCGCCGTCGCGTAGCCGGCGCAACGTCTCGAAAAGCTTGCCCACCGATTGCGGGGGCAGGACAGAGGTTGGTTCGTCGAGGATCAGCAGCTTCGGATTGGTCATCAGGCAACGGATGATCTCTACCCGCTGCCGCTCGCCTACGGAGAGCGCATGCACTTGGGCGAGTGGATCGACCTCCAAGCCGAACTCGTCCCCGAGCGCGCGGGTGCGCTCCGCCAGGCGGGCTTTCCGGCCTGGCACGACCAGTCGAATGTTCTCCACAACGGTCAGGGTTTCGAAGAGCGAAAAATGCTGGAAAACCATGCTGATCCCCTTACGCCGCGCCTCCGCGGGGGAGGCAAGGCGCAAGGGTTCGCCGTCCCAGAAGGCGGTTCCGCCGTCTGGCTGTTCGACGCCGTAAATCAGCTTCATCAGCGTCGATTTGCCCGCCCCGTTTTCCCCGAGGATCGCGTGAATCGACCGTGGAGCCACGTCCAGATCTATGTCCTGATTGGCATGGATCTGGCCGTATTTCTTGGAGATGCCGCGAAGCGACAGGAGCGAAGCAGTCATAGGATCACTTCGGCAGAGGGGTGGTGACGCCCTTGACGTGCCAGTCCATCGCGACAATCTCGGCATCCGTGAGCGTAGCGCCGGCGGGGACGCCATCGCTGCCATCGGCTTTGGCGATCCGTCCGGTGAATGGCGAGAAACCGCCATTAGCGATCTTGGTCTCGACCTCCTTGATCCTGGCCATCATGTCGGCGGGCACGTCCGGGCTCCAGTCGACGACCTCGACGACCTTGTCGCCGACGCCGAGGAAGGCGTTGGCACCCTTGAACGTGCCAGCGAGATGGGCGTCGACCGAGGCCTTGAAGAAAGGCGACCAATCCGTCGCGACGCAACCGAGATAGGTTTTCGGAGCGTATTTCTTCATCGAGGAATTGAGGTTGAAGGTGTAGATGCCGGCCTCCTCGCAGACCGCGATGACCGACGGCGTGTCCTGTGCATTGGAGAAGATCACGTCGCATTTCTGCGCCAGCAAGGCCTTGGCGGCTTCCTGTTCCTTGGCCGGATCGAACCAAGAGTTTACCCAGACGACCGAGACCTCGATATCAGGCTTCACCGCCTGCGCGCCCAACGTGAAGGCGTTGATGGAGGTGATCAGTTCTGGAATGGCGAAGGCAGAGACCGAACCGAGCTTGCCGGTCTTGGACAGCGCGGCAGCGGCCATTCCCATCAGATAGGTACCCTGGAAATACTTGGCGGCGAAGGGCGAGAAGTTCGGCGCCACCTGAAAGCCGGAGGCGTGCAGCACGGTGACGCCGGGATTGCGGTGGGCGGCCTGGAGGGCGCCGTTCTGGTAGCCGAAGGAGCCGGCGATCAGGAATTTGTTCCCGTCGGCAACGGTCTTGTTCATGATGCGGTCGGCATCCGGGCCTTCCGCGATGTTTTCGATGATCGTGACTTTTACCTTGTCGCCATAAGCGGCCTTTACCGGCTCCAGGCCGTCGGCAAGCGCCCGGCCCCAGCCGACGTCGCCGACCGGCGAGGGGACCACGAGCGTGATGCCCAAGGGTTCGTCGGCGGCGAGCGCGGAGCGACCGCCCAGCACCGCGGCGAGGCCGGAGGCGGCGGCGGCCTTCATCAGTATTCTGCGGTTGAGATTTTTCAGCATTTAGGTTCCCCTGTTTTCAAGTTTCTAGATTTGAACCGAGGCAAGTGCCGCCTCGGCGTCGGCGAATAGCCGCCCCTCGTCGAGCCCGGTGAACTCGCCTTTCGACCAGACGACACGGCCGTTGATCATGGTCAGGTCCGTCGGCATGCCGATGCCGACCTTGGCGATCAGGCTCAGCGGATCGTGCCGGGTGCCGACATAGTCCATGCGCCGGGTGTCGATGGCGAAGAGATCGGCGGCCATGCCGGGCGCAAGCCGGCCGATGTCACCTCGGCCCAGGAGCGCCGCGCCGCCCGTCGTGGCATAGCCGAGGAAGTCGGCCGGCGGCGGGACAGGATGCGCACGCGTCGATGCCGCCAGGCACTGCAGCATGTAGGCGGAGTGGATGCAGTGCATCAAGTTGGAATTGTCGTTCGAGGCGGCACCGTCGCAACCGAGCCCCACACGGAGGCCGAAGGCCGACATGGCCGGAATGTCCGTGACTTCCGCGCCAACCAGATAGACCGGTTCTGGGCAATGGGAGACGCCGGCTCCGCTTGCAGCCATCTTGCGCAGTTCGTCGTGGGTCAGTTCCCAGCAATGGGCATAGAAGGCGTCCGGCCCCGCGAAGCCGAGTTCCGCGCAGTAGTCGACGGTCCGCATGCCGTACCGGGCCTCGATCACCCGGCTTTCGCCTTCGCCGACATGCGTGTGCATCTGGACGCCCCGATCTCGTGCCAGCGCCACCGATTCCACAAAGGTTTCGCGGTAGCAGTTGACCGGCTGGCAAGGGGCGACGACAAGCTGGCGCATGCTGAACGGGCCGGCGTCGTGATAGGTGTCGATAAGGCGGGCGCAATCGGCGATGAACTCGTCAGTCGTTTCCAGCATGGCGTCGGGAATGGTGGAGCCTTCCGACTTCGGCAGAGTGTTGCCACCGCGGCCCGCATGGAAGCGCATGCCCAGGAGGTCGGCGGCCTCGAATTGGCGGTCGATCAGCCGCTTGCCGGCATGGCGTGGAAAACAATACTGGTGATCGAACGCCGTGGTGCAGCCGTGCTTGATCATCTCGGCCATCGCGGTGACCGAGGCGTGGTAGAAGCAGTCTTCGGTCAGCCGCGAAAAGATCGGATAGATGCGGTCGAGCCATTCCATCACCGACAACTTCGTCCAGTCGAGATCCGCTCGGTTGCGCACGAAACACTGGAAGAAGTGGTGGTGGGTGTTCACGAGCCCAGGATAGACGAACCAGCCAGCGGCGTCGTGCGTGATGGTCCCGGCGGGCAGCGGTCCTTTGCCGAGACCTTCGCCGATCGCCCTGATCGCGGGGCCATCGGTCAGCACGTCCACGTTGCGCCGGACACCAAGGCCGTCGCCCGTGTCGACGATGACTGCCACGCAATTCTCAAAAAGGTAGCCTGCCACGTCAGAACCCACTGGTTTCAGGGAGGGGTTCCGGCTTCAAATCGTGCAACCGGTGGATGCCGGGCATCTCGATGAAGCCTTCTATGCTGCGTACGGCACGGGACCAGAGCCGGATCGTGGGGTAGGGATCGAGCGAGACGCCGCCGTCCGGCGCCAGCGCCACATAGGGAAAGCAGGCGATATCGGCAATCGTCGCCCGTTGCGAGGCGAGGAACCGCATGCCACGGATACTCTGTTCGACGAGACCCGCTTCCAATTCGCGCAAGGCTGCGGTTCCCTGTGCCTGTAGGCTGGCGATATCGCCAGGACGCAGAAGCATCTCGTGGAGGCGCGCGCCTCCGAGGCTGGCCGTCAGCCGATGCGAGAAGGAAAGCCATTGCTGGACACGCGCTGCTTCCTCGGCCGTACCGCCGCCAAGCCATCGCGGGTCGACCTTTGAGGCGAGGTAGACGAGCATGGCCGAAGATTCGGTCAGGATCAGGTCGCCATCCTGCAGAATTGGAATGGCACCGGCGGGATTGAGCGCCAGGAGTTCGGCACCGCGATGCTCGGCGCCGGGATGGAAATCGACCGCGCGGATGTCGATCCGCACATCCGTCAGCGCCGCCATCAGGCGAACCTTGTAGCAACTGGGCGAAAGAATGTAGTCGTAAAGCTTCATTGCGCCACCAGTTGCGCGCCATAGGTATAGCCGTGGCGCTTCAGCCAGCGCCGGTAGGCGACCGAGGTCAGATCGGCCCGGGTCGGGATCTCCATGCCGGGGTCAAGCGGCAGCAGCCGGGGGATCTGGTTTTCGAGGATCGACCTGTCTTGCACGAAGATGGTCTGCTGGAAGTGGATCAGGTCGGTCATCGACGTCTCATCGTCGAAGAGCGCCATCCATGGCCAGACGTCGCACAGGTCTTCCGCGAGCGGCTGGACGAAGAGGGTGATCACGTCCCATTCACCGGGACGCGGCGGGCAGGTCTTGTAGAGGATGGAGCAGGTTGGCGCCGGCACGCGGTACATGTATTCCGTGGTGACGCCCCCGCTTGCCGATTTGGCGGCCTGCGGCTGGTAGAATTTCACTTGCGTTGCCCAGACCTCGTCTTCGTCCTCGCGTATGTCGACCTTGTAGTTCTGAACTTCCGTATGCGGCTCGGCACCAAGGATGTCCGTGTGCACAAAGGGAAAGTGCGCGATGTCCAGAAAGTTTTCCACCGCGCGCAGCGGCGAGCAGCGCACCCGGACCACGCCGACATCGACAAGCCGGCGGCCGAGTTGGTCGGCCTCGGGAATCGCAAAGAGCGGCTTCCGCGGTTCGCCGAGCGACGTCCATATATGGCCGTAGCGCACGCAGACGGGCAGCATGCGGCCATCGGCGGATGTAACCCTGACGGTTCCCTCGGCGTCGCGTCCCACCTCGACCGGCTCGCCCATGAGGGCCGTCTTGCGCCCACTCACATCCAGTTGGCTGAAAAGGCCGACCGGATACCATTCGTCGACCATTGCGTTTGGGATCATCATGCGATCCCTTTCCGCTGAATATGCTCGGCCATGCGCCGTAGGGCCTCCGCTGCCCGTGACGCGGCGATCCGCTCCGGTGGGCTGGCGTCACCCTCCACAAGGACATGAATCAGCGCCTGTTCGTCTTCCAGCGAGGCAACCAGCATCCGGATCGTCTGTGAATTGTTGGCAAATCCGACAATGCCCCCGGGGGAGGCATCGGTGCCAGCGGCCGCCTCTATCGCCGCAATCCCGGCACATGCCGTCAGGGAGCGCAGCGGAGCGAGACCGTCAAGTCGCGGAGGACGAGTTGCCGATTGATCCGCGGCAATCCAGATGATCCCGTCGCCTTCTTCGACCTGCCGCGTCGCGACCCGGATCGCCTCCGGCGGTGTCAGGCCCGGATGGGCCGGGATGCGCACACAGTTTCCGGCTTGGGCATAGCTCCAGCCATGATAGATGCAGGAAAGGGCCTCGCCGCGCACGAATCCATGGGACAACCGCATGCCGCGATGCGGGCATCTATCCGCGAATGCCGACACGCCTCCGGACCGGCTTCGCCAAAGGGCAATCGGTCCGGTCGGCGTCCTTGCCGGAATTACGGTTCCCGCCGGCAAGTCGGCGGAAAGGGCGACTGGCGTCCAAGAGCCGGTCGTACGTGACTTCATGCTTCAACTTTCCGAACAGGATCGACATCTTCTGAATGCAAATTCGTGGCCGACGACCTCCTACCGGCGTTGTCACGTTTGCACAATGTTTTCGCACTGGCAATAATGACTAAAAAAAAGGCAAGACTGGTCCAATGCGCCGAGGAGCCGGTCCCTGCATGAGGTTCAAGCTAGCCGGTTTCTCCCTTGATCGGCGCGCGGTGGATTGCCTCGACCCAGACATCGATGGGACCGAGGGAACATCCCATTTCCATCATATCGATCAATTCCACTGGGCCGGCAACGTCGAGTTCGATCCGGCCGGTACTGGTGCTGGATATGGTCTGCACAAGCCCGAGCTTGGCGGCATGGCGCCGGATCCACGGCACGAAGGAGACAGCATCGACGTCGCCAAGGATCGTCATACGCTCGCGCGAGGCGCTCTTGATTTGCTCTGCCATGAAGAACCTAACACATTAGCCTAGTCGGTCATGCAACACAATTTCTCACGAGCAAATGGGCGCCGGCAATTTTCCGTGGATCTGACCGGGCAATTGCGACATTTCATCACTGGGAGGCACCGACGCGAAAGGGATATCTTGCCGGCTCCTGTCTTGGAGGCGGAAGACCATCTCCCGCGCGACAGGCGCCCGATGTGTCGGGCCGGGGCCGCAATCACCGCGGAGGCAACGCCTCACGCGGCGATGAGCTTGATGATACGCACGGCTCGAAGGCGTGCGACCGCGCGGCCATCGACAGCCAGATTGGTGTGCCCGTTCAGTCGGGAGAGATAGAGAATGCCATCCGGTTCGTCCGGATGATCATCGAGAGCAACGGACCACGCACGCGCCAGGGTCTGGTTAGTCGCCTTGGCGACGTCCACAGGAATCCCCATGACCACCGGCCCGTCATCTCGCAAATCAGCAAGCCCGCGAAGCCGACCAATTCTGCGCCGGATTCGTGCCTTACGCCGCCTGAACGATCTCGACCAGTTCAACGTCGAACACCAAATCCTTTCCGGCCAATGGATGATTGCCGTCGAGCTTGACGCTGGCGTCGTCAACTTCGACGACTGTTACCGGGATGGGGCGACCGTCGCGGGTTCTGACCTGCAATCGAGTGCCGATATCAACGTTGATGTTGTCTGGCACCTTGGCGCGGTCGATGGTCATGACCACTTCGGGGCGGTGAGGGCCATAGGCGGCGTCGGCTGGAACGGTGACGGTGCTTTTCGCACCCACCTCCATGCCCTCGACATGGGTTTCAAGACCGGGGATCACTTGTCCTTCACCCAGTGTGAACTGCAGCGGTTCGCTGCCGGAAGAATCGAATTGAGTGCCGTCGACTAGGCGTCCATTGTAGTTGATACGCACGGTATCGCCATTCTTGGCCTGTGTCATAGCAGTCATCCTTTCGGAAGTTCTTGAGGGGCCGGCCTAAGCTCACGGTCCCGTTCTCGATCATCCGCGCACTCGGGGTGCACGGCGCGAAGCTCTAAAACTAGGGGCTTGGCTACCGATGTAAACCCAGAATGCCAATTTGAGCTATTCGATGGCCGTGGCTCGGTACGAAATTCAAGTCGAAGAGCGTTTTCCGTCTGGTGGGAGTGCCTCCTGGAGCAGCGTCAGGTTCTCCCTTAGGACTTCAATCGAGAATTCGATCTTGGTCACCAGACCAGGATAGGCTGGGCGATCCTTCTCCAGCAGCGCGATTGTCAACTCCCGGATTTGCTTCTCCGCCATTTCAAGCCGTCCCGCCATCCGCTCGGAATACAGGCGCACCAGGAACCCCACCTGTGCGGCTTCAATGAGCCGCTGGCGACGGCGCCGCTGACGCTCGGCTGGGGACATCGGAGCGCTGCCCTTCAGTCGGCGGCCTCGCTTCCGTTTGGGCGTGTCGTCGGCCATGGTATTTTCGCGATTATCGTGCGTCACGAAAACTGAATCTGATGACGCCGACCGTCAAGAGGGGGTGTTGCAATTTTACGAGCAAGGACTGGACGAACTCGTTGAGAACGTAGGTTTGCCTTTGCGGTAAGGATTCAAACTGACCTCGTTCACCTCTAGCAAGGATCTGCTCGCGTCAGGTGCTGACCTTCGGAACGTGCCCCTGTAAGCGACCGCTATTGGGCCGAAAAAGCGGACTGGCGAGTTCGAGGCTCGGAAGGCCAGAAGAGGACCTTCAGGCTCGTCGCGCGTATCGACTTGATCTGACCCGAAGCAAACTCTCGCAGGTGACGTCCGGCATGACCGCTTCGCGCCCCATCCTCGCCGTTCCCGGGCCTGAAAACGGCCATTCGTTTCGATTGCCCGTTTTGCTACGCTACGGAGATCGACGGCGGCCCCGGATAGGGTTGCGAGCAACCGGATACCTCCGAACTTGATACGGAATGGTTCTGTGCATGGGCACGGCGTTGGGGAGACAGAAGGCGGAAAGTTTGAGGACATCTCATGTCGGACGTCAAAGGTCGCCGGTTTCAGTGCCGCATTCTGTTGGACCGCCGACCGGCAGACATAGCTTCAGAATGTTGATTTCGACGGCGGCACGGAGATGTTCGTCTCGCTACTCCATATACGGCGCCAGCACATCTTCGATCCATTTCATGAATGCGCGGACCCGGCGCGACAGATTGCTCCGATGTGCCACGACGAGGGACACGGCGAGCGCCCGGCGACGAAAATCGGGTAGGATCTCCACAAGCGTGCCACTCTCCAAGTATCGACCAATCCCCAAGAGCGGCGCTTGTATCAGGCCAAGGCCGGCGAGGGCAGCGGCTTCGTAGGTCTGCGCGCTGTTGACGTGTAGCGCACCTGGCAACTGAAGCGTCGCGTAGCTGTCGCCGTCCGGATATTCCCATCCATGGGGCCTTGCGCCCAGTGTCGTCGAAAAATGAATTGTCCGATGTTCCTGACGCTGGAGATCTTCCAGCGAACGAGGAACGCCAAAGCGCGCGAGATAGGCGGGACTGGCAGCGTTGACCATACGCAACAGGCCCAGTGGGCGGGCAATCAGCGTCTCGTCCCTTATGGGGCCAAGCCGCAATACGCAGTCGAACCCCTCTTGAACCAGATCCACCTGTCGATCCGTGCTCGACACCTCCAGCTCCAACTCGGGATGTGTCGCCATGAAATCCGGCAAGGCCGGCACGATCGTTGTGCGCGCCACCTCGGTCGGAAGATCGACCCGCAAACGCCCACGAAGTGCCACGCGATCGCCTGCGAACATCGAGTGCAGGTCATCGACTTCAGCAAGCAGATCGCGGGCACGGGCATGAAATGCGCGTCCGTCCTCCGTCAATTGCACGCTGCGCGTCGTCCGGTGCAGGAGCCTGACACCGATATCTTCCTCCAGCTTCCGGACTGCCGTTGAGGCCCTCCCTTTTTGGATACCCAGGCTATCCGCCGCGCGGGTGAAGCTCCCCATTTCCGCTACCGTTATGAAAATGAGGACGGGTTCGAGATTCTGCATTTTCGTGCCTCGGTATTGTGTCCCAAAAAGAGAACAGTTGGTTCGTTTTCTCGGTGTTTATCACGCCTAAGAGGCACAGTAAGCTTCGAATATGGGATCCTCCCATCGGAGAATGACAAGTGTCCGAAACTATGAACCTGCGTCAGATGCCTAAAACTGTGGCCCTGCATGGCGCCCTGTGGGCCGGCCGGATCATGAACGCGTTTGTCGTTGTCGCTCTGGCGGCAGACGGCACCATTCAGCTTTTCGCGCCGGCACAGATCGCGGGCATGTTGCAGGAAACCGGGTTCTCGATGGACCTGACCCATGTCGTGGGTCCGATCATACTCGCCTGCGCCATCCTTTACGCCATCCCAGCTACCACCGTGCTCGGCGCGATCCTGGTGACGGGCTTTTTGGGAGGTGCCATCTGCGCCCATGTCCGCATCGGTGAGTTGGGGTCGGCGCCGGAAATCATCTCCCTGCTTCTGGGCGCGATGACATGGGGCGGCCTCTACGCGCGCCATCCCCGTATCCGGGCCGTTCTGCCGCTCATCCGTTGAACCAATAAGGGCAGTCCTCTGTCCCCCAAGATCAGGAGAAAACGCATGCTTTTAGTGACGGGAATCACAGGAAATGTTGGCGGTGCCGCCGCAAGGCATTTGCTGGCGCAAGGCAAGAAGGTACGCGCGCTGGTCCGCGACCGCGCCAAGGCGGCAAGCTGGGCGGACCAGGGCGTCGAACTGGTTGACGGCGACTGGAACGATGCGACCGCCATCGAGCGAGCGCTCGAGGGCGCCGACGGCGCGTTTATCATGCTGCCGGCCGTCTGGGCCCCCTCGCCGGATTTCAGGGAAGCGAGGGGCGTCATCGCGAATTATGTCGAGGCGCTCACCAAGGCACCGCCGCCGCGGATGGTCGCACTCTCGTCGATGGGTGCGAACAGGACCAGCGGGCTGGGGATGATCACGGCCCTGTCGCTTCTGGAGCAGGGCTTTCGCGACCTGAAACTGCCGATCGCATATGTACGAGCCGGCGGGTTTTACGAAAACTTCCTCTACGGCTTGCACGTCGCCCAGGGCGGCTCGCTGCCCGTCTACTACAACCCGACAAATCGGAAATCGACCATGGTCGCGACCAACGACATCGGCGCTGAGGTTGCAAGGCTTCTGAGCGGGCCGGTGTGGTCGGGGCATCGGGTCATCGAACTCGGTTCGATGGTGAGCGCGGATGAGGTCGCCGCGCAAATGGGTGAAGTCATGAAGCTCGACGTCAAAGCCTTTGCTGTCCCACGGGCCGAGTGGCCAGCAGCATTCGAGCAGTTCGGCATTCCGAAGGGCCAGACAGGACCGGCCGAAGCGATGTTTGAGGCCGTCAACGCGGGATGGATGGCCCTCGGGGTCCAGGGTACGGAGCACGTAGCGGGTACGACGTCCGCAAGCGATGTATTCGAGGCGGCCCGGAACGCCGCCAAGGCGTAAGACCTGGACGGATCAGGCATGAGACGGATACTCCCCCGCTTCGCGTCGGTAGCGGGGGAAGCGCTCACAGTTCAAAGCAACGCGAAGCGCCTCTACTCCCACCTGACTTCCTGAATCTCCGCAGAATCTAGTAGTTTCTGATGAATGCATCCGATGGTGCGAAATTCAAGGCATCTTCAAGCTTAGTTCGAACCGATGTTATAAATTGGATGCGGCTTTGAAAGATATGAGCAAAACTCTGAAGACATCGGTCAGGCTTAACCTTGTCTTCTGATCTCGACGGCTTCTTCCCACATTATTGGGTAAGTTTTTGACTCTTGTGTGACGTCAGGTATACGGTGCTGATTTCCGGCCTCGACCCCATTGGCGCACTGACATTGCTAGCCGTCCGCGGCTGGTGCCGCGGTGATCTTCGTGAGCGAGCCAAAATGCCCATCGCCGCGGTCTGGCAAAATAGCTAATGCTGGATGCGATCTGCCTCGATCCCACAAGCGTGCCGGCCTTCATCAGCGAGCACACGGAAGAAGGCGTTGGTATTGATGTCGCCATTGAATGCGCGAGGGCAGGTCGCGGTCTAGAGGCCAGGTCAATAGCTAGCTTCGCCAATTCCAGGAGGCGACCGTCGTTGACCTCTCTGAAAGCGACGATGAGGTCATCGGGATCGTCAGCCCGTCTCACGCCAAAGTCTGTGGGTGGCGCAGACGCAGCAGTGCCGGCTTGGTTAGGCCCAGCCTAAGCAGAATTATCGAAAATCATTATTTGTGCATCGCACACAGCGTGCTTTGCTCCATCCGCCGGCTGAAAGAGAACAAAAAGAACGTCAGGTGGCAGCCTTCGGCGATGCGTCCGAAGCGGGTTGTTTTGGTGCGGACAGCGCCTGCCCTCAGAAAAAGACAGGGGAACATAATGACGACAATAATCTCGAAGTTTCGCCGTGCCGCGCTTGCGGCCGGCATTGCCCTCAGCGCGCTTTCGGTGAGCCTCCACGCCGAAGCCGGCAGCTTGAAGCTGGGCATGACGACCTGGGTCGGATACGGCCCGCTCTTCCTTGCGCGCGACATGGGCTACTTCAAGGAAGGCGGCCTCGATGTCTCGCTCGAAGTCATCGAGGAAGCATCGATGTACATGGCGGCCGTCGCCGCCGGCGAGCTCGACGGCAGCGCCTCGACCATCGACGAAATCATGAAGTACCGTTCCAAGGACGTCTGCTTCAAATCGGTCTATGCCCTGGACGACAGCCATGGCGGCGACGGCGTCCTGGCGCCCAGCAACGTCAAGAGCGTCGCTGATCTCAAAGGCATGGAAGTCGGGCTGAACGAAGGCTCGGTCTCTCAGTTCTGGTTCAACATCCTGCTCAAGCAGGCCGGTCTCAGCCAGGCCGATGTGAAGATCACCAACATGACCGCGGATGATGCCGCCGCCGCCTTCATGGCCGACCGCATTCCCGTTGCCGTCACCTGGGAACCGCATCTGACGCTGGCCAAGAAGGAAAACAAGGGACAGGTGCTGATCGACTCCTCAAAGACACCCGGCCTGATCGTCGATGTGGTGGCGCTGAACTGCGATTACATCACGAAGAACCCCGGCGATGTCGAGGCGCTGGTGAAGGGGCTCTACAAGGCCAACGAGTTCATCAAGGAAAATCCCGAGAAGGCTTACGAGGTGATGGCCAAGGGCGTCGGCGGCTGGCTGAAGGAGCCGAAGGACTTCGCCTCCTCCGCCGCGGGCGTGAACTTCTATGGCAAGGAGCGCAATGCCCAATTCTTCGCCGGCGGCGAGGGTGGTGAAGCCGGCAAGCTGATCAAGCTCGGCGGTGATATCTGGGGCGGCTTCGGCAAGCTCAAGATGGACATCAAATACGACGACCTCGTCGATACGTCTTTCCTTGCGAAGTGATCTGGCCCTGCGAAGTAACCTATCCTGGTAAAGTGAGCTCGCTGGACCGCGGGCCGAGCCTCTCGCCTGCGGTCCATCCAGCCCAAAAGGTTTCCCTGTGACACTGGCACCGAATGCAACGTCTCCCATCAGCCATATCGTGACCACGAGCGTGGAAAAAAATCAGCCCGGTCGATCCGCCTGGAAAGCCATCACCACGCCTTTTCAGGCCGTGTCGCGCCCTCTCTCCATCACGCTCAGCGTCCTGGTCTGGGGCGCGGTCATCGGCGGCTGGTTTGCCTTGACCTATTCCGGAGCGGTCAAGGAAATGTTCCTGCCGCGCCCGGAATCCGTACTGTTCACCACCATCAGCATGGCGCTTGACGGGTCGTTGTGGGAGCACGTGCTCGCCAGCGTCCAGGTGGTGCTGATCGGCTTCGTCATTTCGAGCGTCGTGGCGGTGCCGCTCGGTTTGACGATGGGCACCTACCGCATCGTCCAGGCGGCGCTCGACCCGCTCGTCAACTTTATCCGCTATCTGCCGGTGACGTCCTTCGTGCCGCTTTTCATCTTGTGGATCGGCATCGGCATCGAGCAGCGCGTGGCCGTGATCATCTTCGGCATCTTCTTCCAGCAGCTGGTGATGATCGCCGACAGCGCCCGCGGCGTTCAGCGCGACCTCGTCAACGCTGCCTATACGCTCGGCACGAAACGCGGCGACACGGTCTTCCACATCGTCTTTCCGGCCACGCTTCCGAACGTGCTCGACGTGCTGCGCGTCACCATGGGCTGGGCCTGGACCTATCTCGTCGTTGCCGAACTCGTCGCCGCCCGCAGCGGGCTTGGATACATCTCGCTCAAGGCGATGCGCGGCTTCCAGGTCGACGTCATCTTCATGGCCATCGCCATGATCGGCATCCTTGGTCTTTGCACCGACCAGTTGTTCCGGGGCATTCGCCGCCTCGTCGCTCCCTGGGCCAATTGAGGAGTTTGCCGACATGGACGCCCTGACACTCGCGACGAAACCGAAGAGTTCCGACATCGCCATCGACAATGTGGTCCTGCGCTACGGCAAGGGCGACAACGCGGTGCTGGCGCTGGACGGCATCTCCTTCCATGTCGTGCCCAATGAGTTCTGCGTGATCGTCGGTCCGTCCGGCTGCGGCAAATCGAGCCTGCTCTATCTCATCGCTGGCCTCGAGGAGCGCACCGGCGGCATGATCTCGGTCGGCGGCAAGCCGGTTACCGAGCCAGGTCCGGATCGCGGCATGGTGTTTCAGGCCTACACGCTGTTCCCCTGGCTGACGGTGGCGCAGAACGTCGAATACGGTCCCAAGCGCAAGGGCATGTCGGCGGCCGAGCGCAGGGCCATCGTCGAACATTTTCTCCATGAGGTCGGCCTGGCAAAATTCGCCAACCATTATCCCTCGCAGCTGTCGGGCGGCATGAAGCAGCGCGTGGCGATTGCACGTGCGCTCGCCAACGATCCGCAGGTGCTGCTGATGGACGAACCCTTCGGAGCGCTCGACAGCCAGACACGCCACTCAATGCAGAAGCTTTTGCTGAGGATCTGGGACCATTCCAAGAAGACGGTTCTGTTCGTCACGCATGACATTGACGAGGCGATCCTGCTGGCGGACCGGGTGCTCGTCATGTCGGGCCGGCCCGGCCAGATCAAGAAGGAAATCCGCGTCGGCCTCCGGCGCCCACGCAGCATGGATCTGGTCATGGAGCCGAGCTTCATCGCCATGAAGCGGGAAATCCTCGAGCTCTTGAAAAACGACGAAGACGAAGAGCACTAGCAGGCATGGCATGAGCATCGCGACCGCGGAATTCGACTACATCGTCATCGGCGCGGGCTCGGCCGGTTGTGTCCTGGCCAACAGGCTGAGCGCTAGCCCCGCCAACCGCGTCTGCCTGATCGAAGCCGGCGGTAGCGACGACCGCACAAGGGTGCGGGTACCGGCCGGCATTCTCTCGCTCTACGGCAATCCGAACTTCGACTATGGCTACAAGGGCGTGCCGCAGCCGCTGCTCAACAACCGCCGCATACCGGTCAACCGGGGCAAGCTTCTTGGCGGGTCGAGTTCGATCAATTCGATGGTCTATATCAGAGGCGCCGCGCAGGACTATGATGAGTGGGCGGCACTCGGCTGCGCGGGGTGGTCCTATGCCGACGTGCTGCCGGTGTTCAAGCAGCTCGAGCGCAATCTCCTGTCGCAAAACCCGGCCTATCATGGCTTCGAGGGCGAACTGCTGGTCGACAATCCGCGTGACCCCAACGCCGTATCCAGGCTGTGGGTAGAGGCGGGTCGGGGCGTGGGCCTGCCCGAAAACCGCGACTTCAACGCCGATGGCCAACTCGGTCTCGGCATCTACAATGTGACCCAGAACAGGGGGGAGCGCTTCTCAGCCTACACTGCCTTCGTCCGGCCGGTTCTCGGCCGCCCGAACCTCCAGGTCCTGTCAGGCGTCGAGGTGCTTGACCTGGCGATCGAAAGCGGACGCGCCACCGGCGTCAATGTGATCAGGGACGGATCAGCCCAAAGGCTGACGTGCCGCGCCGAAATCGTGCTCAGCGCAGGCGCGATCGGATCGCCGCGCATCCTGCTTGCTTCCGGCATCGGCCCAGCCGACGAGCTGAAGGCGGCGGGGGTGGAACCGGTCATGAACGTGCCGGGCGTCGGCAAGAACCTGCGCGACCATGTCGACGGAATGATCACGATGCGATCGAACAGCGCCAGGACGCTCGGCCTGTCGCTCGCCAATCTGCCAGCGATGCTGGCGGCGCCTTTTCAGTATTTCGTCCGCCGCAAAGGCATGCTGACGACCAATTACGTCGAGGCCGGCGGCTTCGCCAAGACGAAATATGCCGGCGATATTCCCGATGTCCAATTCCACTTTGTCCCCGGCTATCGCAGCCATCGCGGCCGGCTTGTCGAATATGGCCACGGCTATGCCGTGCACACCTGCGTGCTGCGGCCCGGAAGCATCGGTGAAATCACGCTCGAGCGTGACGGCACCCGCCGCAACGTGCTGATCGATCACCGCTTCTTCAGCGACGGGCAGGATGCCCTGACCCTTGTCGAAGGTATAAAGGTCGCGCGTTCCATCCTTGCTTCGCCGGTTTTCGCCGACATCCGCGGACCGGAAATCCTGCCCGGACCCGATGTCGTCACCGACGACGAGATCCTCGCCTATCTGCGTGCCGAAGCCTTGACCGTCTATCACCCGGTCGGCACGGCCAAGATGGGCAACGACACCATGGCGGTGGTCGATCCCGTCAGTCTCAAGGTGCGCGGCTTCGACAATCTGCGTGTGGCGGACGCCTCGATCATGCCGACGCTGATCGGCGGCAACACCAATGCGCCGTCCATGATGATCGGCGAAAAAGCGGCCAGGGCGATGCTGTCGTAGCCGCGCGTCGGCCCGTGTCCCGGCATTTAGGGACAAGCTAACCACTGCCACGTGAAATCGTAATTTTCGCTAATCAGTCCCTCCAGTACACCAGCGATCTGACCTCCTCGCACCAGAAACTCTTGGGGGGAAAGGACGCAGAAATGTCGGTGGAAAAAGTAGACACGCTTGTCGTCGGCGGTGGCCAGGCGGGAGTGGCTATGTCGGAGCATCTGAGCAAATGCGGCGTGCCGCATCTTGTCCTTGAGCGTGGCCGGATCGCCGAGCGCTGGCGTTCGCAGCGATGGGACTCGCTCGTCGCCAATGGCCCGGCCTGGCATGACCGTTTCCCAGGCATGGAATTTCCCGTGACGGGTCCTGACGGCTTTCCCTCCAAGGAGGAGGTTGCGGACTATTTCGCCGCCTATGCAAGGCAGATCAATGCGCCGATCCGCTGCGGCGTCGAGGTCAAGCTCGCGCAAAGAAATGTCGGTCGACCCGGGTTTCGCGTCGAGACGTCGGCCGGGGTGATCGAAGCCAGCAGCATCGTCGCGGCGACCGGACCTTTCCAGGTCCCCGTCATCCCCGCCCTTGTCCCCGGCGATGCCGGCATTCTGCAGATTCATTCCAGCGCGTACCGCAATCCCGGGCAGTTGCCAAAGGGCGCGGTGCTGGTGGTCGGGGCAGGATCGTCAGGTGTGCAGATCGCCGATGAGCTGCAGCGCTCGGGGCGGCGCGTCTACCTCTCGGTCGGCCCGCACGACCGCCCGCCGCGTGCCTATCGCGGGCGTGATTTCTGCTGGTGGCTTGGCGTTCTCGGCAAATGGGACCTCGAAACCCCGGGGCCTGGCACGGAGCATGTCACGATTGCGGTGAGCGGCGCGCGTGGCGGCGAAACGATTGATTTCCGTCGGCTGGCGGCGCAGGGGCTTACCCTGGTCGGCATGACAAAAGCATATCAGGACGGCATACTGACCTTCGCGCCCGATCTGGCGAAGAACATTGCCCGCGGTGACGCCAACCTGATGTCGCTGCTGGACGAGGCCGATGCCTATGTCGCGCGCAACGGCCTCGACCTTCCGCAGGAGCCCGCGGCCCGTCGGATCGACCCGGATCCGGACTGCTTGACCAACCCGCTTCGTGACCTCGATCTGGCGGGCGCCGGGATAGCGGCGATCATCTGGGCGACAGGCTTTGCCGTCGACTACAGCTGGTTGAAGGTCGATGCTTTTGACGAGAGGGGCCGGCCAAGGCACCAACGCGGCGTCTCGGTCGAGCCTGGGATCTATTTTCTCGGCCTGCCTTGGCAGTCGCGAAGAGGGTCGAGTTTCATCTGGGGCGTCTGGCATGATGCCAAGCATGTCGCCGACCGAATTTCGACGCAGCGCAAATATCTGGCCTATCACGCTGCGGCGCAGCGCGAGACGGTGGACGCCTGACCGACGCTGACAACAGCCACGAGCCCGATCTAATGGAGACCTGGATGGCGCATACGAGAATCCGCAAGTTCAACACCAAGGACACCTATCCCGAGCAGAAGCTCGACAATGATCTGTGCCAGGCGGTCGTCACGCGGGGCGGCCGGACGGTCTATCTGCGCGGCCAGTGCCCGCAGGATCTCGACACCGCCAAGAATATCGGCAGCCACGATCCGGCCGAGCAGACGCATAAGGTGATGCAGAACATCAGGCAGCTCATCGAAGAGTGCGGCGGCACCATGGAGCATCTGGTCAAGGTGGTGGTCTACATCACCGACGTGCGCCATCGCGAGGCGGTCTACCGCACCATGGGCGAGTATATCAAAGGCGTGCATCCCGTTTCGACCGGTCTCGTCGTCTCGGCCCTGGCGCGGCCGGACTGGCTGGTCGAGATCGACGGCACCGCCGTCATCCCGGATTGATCTCATGACCTTTTCCATTGTCGCGCGGTGCAGCCGCACCGGCATGTTCGGCGTCGCGGTGTCGTCTTCCTCACCGGCGGTGGCGGCGCGCTGCGCCTATGCGCAAGCGGGCGTCGGCGCGGTCGCCAGCCAGAACGTCACCGATCCGACGCTCGGCGCAAGAGGGCTCGAACTGCTGGCGCGGGGCGCCTCTGCCGCCGAGGCGGTCGCCATCCTGAAGCGCACCGGCGCTTATAGCAACTACCGGCAGGTGCTGGCTGTCGATGCCGCCGGCACCACCGCCATTCATTCAGGACCCAGGGCGCTTGGCATCTGGGCGGAAGCGCGTGCGGACAATGTCGCCTGCGGCGGCAACATGCTGGCCCATGATGGCGTGCCGCAAGCCATGGTCGACGCTTTCCTGGCCTCGGAAGGGCACCTCGGCGACCGCCTGATCGCGACCATGCGCGCCGCGCTGAAGGCAGGGGGCGAGGCGGGTCCGGTGCATTCGGCTGGAATGAAGCTGGTGCGCGAGGTCGCATGGCCCGTCGCGGACCTGCGCTGCGACTGGACCGACGGCTGCCCGATCGAGGAACTGGCGGCCTTGTGGGACCGCTACAAGCCCCAGCTCGATGCCTATGTGACCCGCGCGATCAATCCGTCCGACGCGCCGAGCTACGGCGTGCCGGGCGACGAGTAGCCATCACGCAGGGGGAGGCATCCACATGAGCGAATTCAGTCACAAGGACTGGATCGGCAAGGCATCCGCGATCCGGTTTCGCGACAGGGCGTTCATCGACGGTAAGACGGTTGCCGCGCGTTCGGGCCGCACCTTCGCCAGCATCAATCCGGCCACTGGCGAAACGCTCGCCGAGGTGGCGTCCTGCGGCGAGGAAGATATCGATCTCGCCGTTGCCGCGGCGCGCCGCAGTTTCGAGGCTGGTGCCTGGTCACGCGCGAGCCCGGCGCACCGTAAGGAGGTGCTGCTTAGGCTGGCGCGGCTGCTGCGCGAAAACCTGCAGGAGCTTGCCCTGCTGGAATCGCTTGACATGGGCAAGCTCGTCACGGATGCCGCGACTGTCGATGTCCCGGGTTCCGCGGCTATCTTCCAGTGGTATGGCGAGGCCATCGACAAGATCTATGACGAAGTGGCGCCGACCGGCGGCAGTGATCTGGTGCTGGTGCGGCGCGAGCCGCTCGGCGTGGTCGGTGCCGTGGTGCCGTGGAATTTCCCGCTCGACATGGCCACATGGAAGTGCGCGCCCGCGCTGGCGGCGGGCAATTCGGTGGTGCTGAAGCCCGCGGAGCAGTCGCCTTTCTCGGCGCTCAGGCTGGCGGAACTCGCCATGGAGGCGGGGCTGCCCGCCGGTGTGCTCAACGTTGTGCCCGGCCTTGGCGAGACGGCCGGGCAGGCGCTTGGCCGTCACATGGACGTGGATTGCCTTGCCTTCACCGGATCGACCTCGGTCGGCAAGATGTTCCTGCAATATTCGGGTCAGTCGAACATGAAGCAGGTCTGGCTCGAAACAGGCGGCAAGAGCCCGAACCTTGTCTTCGCCGACTGCGGCGACCTCGATGCGGCGGCCGACATGGCGGCCTTCAGCATCTTCTTCAACCAGGGCGAGGTCTGTTCGGCCAATTCGCGCCTGCTCGTGCAACGCGGCATCAAGGATGCCTTCGTGGAGAAACTGGCCAAGCGCGCGGCGGCCGCCCAGCCTGGCGATCCGCTCGACCCTGCCTCGAAAATGGGCGCCATGGTCGATGCCCGCCACGCCGCCAACGTCATGCGCTTCGTCGAGGCCGGCAAGAAGACCGCGCGCCTGGTTGCCGGCGGAGATCGGGTCACGGTCAACGGTCGCGGCAGCTTTATACAGCCCACCATCTTCGATGATGTTGCCCATGACGACCCGATTGCCAGGGATGAGATATTCGGACCGGTGCTGTCGGTCATTGCCTTCGACGATGAGGAGGAGGCCATCCGCATTGCCAATGACAGCCCGTACGGGCTGGCCGCGTCACTATGGACCGACAGTCTTTCGCGCGCGCACCGCGTTGCCGGCCGGCTCCGCGCCGGCACCGTTTCCGTCAACACGGTCGATGCGCTGAGCCCGATGACGCCGTTCGGCGGCATCAAGCAATCGGGCTTTGGCCGCGACCTGTCGCTGCACGCGCTGGACAAGTACACCGCGCTGAAAACGACATGGATCAAGTACTGAGGCGGAGCGGGCGCTTGATCGCAGCGCCCAAACCGGCAACATAGAAGCCCATGCCGCTACGCTTCACCCTGAGACAATTGGAATATTTCGTCGCCGTCGGCGAAGCCGGCTCCATTACCAAGGCGGCCGAGCAGGTCAATGTTTCGCCGCCTTCGATTTCGGCGTCCATCGCGCAGCTCGAGGCCGAATTCGGCGTCCAGCTTTTTGTCCGCAAGCATTCGCATGGCCTGTCGCTCACGGCCGGCGGGCGTGTTTTCCTCAAGGAGGCCGCCAGGTTGCTGGCCGACGCCGACGCTCTGCACGATATCGCCGGCGACATCGCCGAGAAGGTGCGTGGGCCGCTGGCAGTCGGATGCCTGCTGACCTTCGCGCAGATCGTCATGCCGACGCTGCGCGCGAAGTTCGAGCGCGCCTATCCCGAGGTGCGGTTCCGGCAGTTCGAACGCAACCAGGGTCAGTTGCTCGAAATGTTGCAGCGAGGTGAAATCGATGCGGCGCTGACCTATGATCTCGAACTGTCGCAGGACACGACGTTCGAACCGCTTATGCTGGTGCCGGCCTATGTCATGCTGCCGCAGGGGCACCGCTTCGCCGGCAAAGCTTCGATCACGACGGAAGAACTGGCCGACGAGCCCATGGTGCTGCTCGACCTGCCATACAGCCGCGAATATTTTCTCTCGGCCTTCCAAATGCGGGGCATCCGGCCGAACATTGCCGAGCGCACCGGCGACATCGCGGTGATGCGGTCGATGGTTGCCAATGGCTTCGGCTACGGCATCGCCAACATGCGGCCGCTCAACACCCTGGCGCCGGACGGCAAGCCGCTGGTCTTCGTGCCCCTGGAAGGGGATTTGCGGCCTCTGACCATGGGGGTCGCGTTGCCCAACGCCGAGCACCGCACCCAGACGGTGCAGGCATTCATCGATCATTGCCGCCGCTTCGTTGTCGAACAGGGCGTGTTCGGCAGCGGACGGGTCGTGGAATAGCAGCGGCCTTTGTCAGGCGACTTTCAACTGTTGTCCGGCAAGCCGCCGCAGCAAATTGTCGAGCATGTCGTCGCAGCGGCGCATCTGTTCGACGCTGACGAATTCGTCCGGTCTGTGCCCTTGCGCCATCGAGCCCGGCCCGCACACGATGGTCGGCGTGCCGAGGTCGCGGCTGAACAATCCGCCTTCGGTGCCGAAGGCAACCTTGATGGTGTCGTTGGCCCCGGTCAATGACTTGACGAAAGCCACAGCCTGCGAATTCGCCGGCGTGTCCAGACCCGGATAGGTGTTGGTGATATCGATGTCGATGGCCGCCTCCGGCGCGATCGCTGAAGCGGCTGCGGCAATGCGCGCTGCCTCTGCGCGCAACCCATCGAGGATTTGGTCGGGGTTGTCGGCCGCGACATTGCGGATCTCGAAGTCGAGCTGGCACAGGTTCGGCACGATGTTGAGCGCAACGCCGGCATGCATCTTGCCGACGTGGACGGTCGTGTAGGGAATGTCATAGTCACCGTCGCGCGCGCCATCGCTGGCCAGCCGGTCCTGTTCCCGGCGCAGTGCGGAGACGAAGTCGCAGCCGAGATGAATGGCGTTGAGCGCCAGGGGAGCGAGCGCCGAATGGCCTTCGCGTCCCCTGCAGATGGCGCGCGCCGCAAGCTTGCCCTTGTGGGCGGTCGCGACCTGCATGTTGGTCGGCTCGCCGACGATGCACAGCAATGGCCGATGCGGCGCCGAACGCAGCATGTCGATCAGGCTGTGCACGCCGATGCAGCCGATCTCCTCGTCGTAGGAAAGCGCCAGATGCAAGGGCGTTTGCAGGCCCATTTTCGAGGCCTTGAGACAGGCGGCAAGCGCGCAGGCGACAAAACCCTTCATGTCGGCCGCGCCACGGCCGTAAAGCTTGCCATCCCGCGCGCTCATCTCGAAAGGCGGCAGCGTCCAGTCCTGTCCGTCGATCGGGACGACATCGGTGTGGCCGGACAGCATGACGCCGGGCGCGTCGGCCGGCCCGATGGTGGCGAACAGGTTGGCCTTGTGGCCGTCCGCGCTGCGGATGATCTGGCATGCAATGCCCCGCGTCGCCAGCAGGTCTGTCACGTAGCCGATGAGGTCGAGGTTCGAGTCCCGGCTCACCGTCGGGAATGCGATCAGCTTTTCAAGGATTTGGATGCTGTCCATGCGTCTCACGTCTCGTTGGCCGTGTGCGCTATCTAGCATCGCGTGGGCGCGGCCTTGAAGTCGCATTTGGCTCAGCCGGGATTCTCCGGATGCTAATCCAGGCGGCGGGGGGCGGATTAGGCGCGTCCTAATCGGCACAGAAGAAATCTGTAGTTTTCCGGCACGCGCCGCAACTTATGAGTAGGTTCACGGCGTCTACCCACCGGGCAGACCGGCTTGCGCCAGGTTTGAAACCATCACCGCGCATGCCGCGACGCGACGCTGGCAGGAAGGAAGCACCATGCGTGATCCACGCTACGACATTCTGTTCGAGCCTGTGAAGATCGGTCCGGTGACCGCCAAGAACCGCTTCTACCAGGTGCCGCACTGCAATGGTGGCGGCTATCGTGATCCGTCCGCCGCGGCCGAGATGCGGCGCATCAAGTCGGAAGGCGGCTGGGGCGTCATCTTCACCGAGCAGACCGAGATGCACCACACCTCGGAGATCACGCCCTTCATCGAGCTCAGGCTTTGGGACGACGCCGACATCCCAGCGCTGGCGAAGATGGCCAAGGCCATGCACCAGCATGGCGCGCTGGCCGGCATCCAGCTCGCCTATTCCGGTATCAACGGCCCGAACCTCTACACCAAGGAAGTGCCGCGCGGACCGTCGGCCTTGCCGATCCGCACCTTCACCAACGATCCAGTCCAGGCACGCGCCATGGACAAGCAGGATATACGTGACCTCAGGCGCTGGCACCGCAATGCCTTCAAACGCGCGAAGCTGGCGGGTTTCGACCTAGTCTGTCTCTATGGTGCGCATGGCTTCGGCATTATCCAGCACTTCCTGTCCACCGCCACCAACCAGCGCAGCGACGAATATGGCGGCCCGTTGGAAAACCGCTCACGGCTGATGCGCGAGCTGATCGAAGAAGGCCGCGACGCCATCGGCGACACTTGCGGCCTGACGCTGCGGCTGTCGCTGGACGAGATGATCGGCGAATTTGGCTTCGCCAATTCCGAAGTGCGCGACATGATCGAGATGCATGCCGAGCTGCCCGACCTCTGGGACCTGGCGCATGGCGCCTGGGAGGATTGTTCGGGGCCGTCGCGGTTCAAGGAGGAGGCGGCACAGGAGAGCCTGGTGTCCGGCATCAAGACGCTGACGTCGAGGCCGGTCGTCGGCGTCGGTCGCTTCACCTCGCCGGACGTGATGGTCAGGATGATCAAGTCCGGCACGCTCGATTTCATCGGCTGCGCCCGTCCATCGATCGCCGATCCCTTCCTACCGAAGAAGATGGAGGAGGGACGGATCGAGGACATTCGCGAATGCATCGGCTGCAACATCTGCATCACCGGCGACATGACCATGTCGATCTCGCGCTGCACGCAGAACCCGACCTTCATGGAGGAGTGGCGCAAGGGTTGGCATCCGGAGCGGATGCAGGCCAAGGGCGACAGCGACAGCGTGCTGATCGTCGGCGCCGGTCCCGCCGGGCTTGAGGCCGCCCGCGCACTCGGCCTGCGCGGCTACCAGGTGGCGATCGCCGAGGCAGGCACCGAGCTCGGCGGCCGCGTGTCGCGCGAGTGCCGCTTGCCTGGCCTCTCCGCCTGGGGTCGCGTACGCGACTATCGCCAGTATCAGCTCAGCCAGATGTCCAATGTCGACGTCTATTTCGAAAGCCGGTTGTCCGCCGAGGATATCCTGGCCTTCGGGTTTCAGAACATCGCCATTGCCACCGGCTCGACATGGCGCCGTGACGGCGTGGCGCGTGCGCATGTCATGCCGATGCCGGTGGACCCGGCCATGCCGCTCTATACCCCGGACGACCTGATGGGCGGAAATGTACCGACCGGCACTGTCGTGCTGTTCGACGACGACCACTACTACATGGGTGGCGTTCTGGCCGAGCTGATGGCGCGCCGGGGCGCGAAGGTGACGCTGGTGACGCCGTCCGCCTATGTGTCCGACTGGACCCGCAACACGCTGGAGCAAGGCGCCATCCATCGCCGGCTGGCCGAGCTCGGCGTCGAGATCGTGCTAAACCGGATCGTGACACGCGTCGTGCCGGGAGGCGTCGCCACCGCCTGCGCCTACACCCATGCCGAACGCGACATTGCCGCCGACGCCGTCGTGCTGGTGACGTCGCGCCAACAGGACGACCAGGTCTGGCGCGACCTGAAAGCGCGGCGCGACGAATGGGCCGACAATGGCATTCGCTCGATCAAGGTCATAGGCGATGCCGAGGCGCCAGGTCCGATTGCCTGGGCGACCTACGCCGGCCATCGTTTCGCTCGTGAGATGGACGAACTCGATATCGGCGACGCGCTGCCGTTCCGGCGAGAAGTGACGGCTTTGGCGGCGGGGTAGGCCGATGGCATGGCTTGATAGGAATGACGTCGCCACAAGCCGATAGTGTTTCGCGCTAGCGTGTCGAAATCTGATGTCGGGATCAATCGCAAGACAATACGGAACGATGCGGGAAACTTTCTAATTTTGGCCCACGAAAAACGCAATAGAATCAACGTCCTTACCATGTCCTCCGGGCCCACCATTATCGTTATTTATCAATGGCTTACGGGTAGGTTCGCCAAAAGGTTCGCCAAGCATCGGCTTGCGGGTCACCAGCCGCACGACGCGATCCATACCCTGAACCGCCGGACGAACCTGCGATGCCGGCCGCAGGAAAGCCGTGCTGCGGATCCGTCGACAGCTCGCGCACCCATTTGCGCAGCACATTCTCGTGGACATCGAGGTCGCGGGCGGCCTGCGCCACTGCAACGCCCCGGTCCTTGATCAATCTCACCGCCTCAAGCTTGAACTTGCGGCCGAACTTCCTTCTTTGCATTCCCACCCTCCAGTTCCGTTAAACACCTTATCTCGGTGTCCACGAAACCGGCGGCAGGCCAGAGGAGCCCCTCTCGGCATTGAGCGGAGCAGGGGCTTCCAGAAAAAAGGTGCCAGCTGTAGTAGTCCGTGAGCCGGTAGGCAGGCTTGGACGTATCAACCCTCACGGCGGCGCGGCCGGGCACGTCGGGGCCATAGTCAGTACGCGGCGCCGAAGATCAAGCTTCAACTTGATGCCCGATAAGCGCCCGGTACGAAGACGCCTGCCATGTGGCTGCCATGTCGCCTCTGCTCGGCGTGCCGGCCCTGCGGACTGATGCGCAGCTTCTTTAGATATCGGATAGGATTAGCCGATATTCATCGGAAAAAAGGAGCCGGAAAGTCATGACCGAGATCTGGCAATCACTCCTCGCCAATCTTGCTCTGGTCTCCGTCCTGGTCGTCGCCTGGGACCTCGTGGCCGATTTCACCGGGCGTCTCTCGCCGCGAATACAGTCGCTGCTTCTGGGCGCGGTCATGTGCGTGGGGGCGGTCTTTTCAATGGCGACCGCCTTGTCTGTCTCTGGCTTCGTGGTCGATCTGCGCGCCGCCTTTATCGGCGCCGCGGCGTTCTTCGGCGGATGGCCGGCAATGTTCGTTGCCACGATCGGCTCCATTGCCTATCGCCTCTATCTTGGCGGGCAGGGGGCCAATGTCGGCGTCATGGGTATCCTGATCACCGCCGTCGTCGGCCTGGCATGGCACCACATTGTCGCGGCCCGGTCGCGCACGATGCTCGACATATTCGGCTTCGGCGTGTCAGTTGCACTCGCCGGGCTGATCACGCTCCTGGTCATACCCCCGCAAGTCGTCACAGGCCTGATCCAGCAAAGCACGTTCCCGTCCCTCCTGTTCCGCTTCCTTAGTACCATGGTGATCGGCATCCTGCTCGACCGGCAACAGCGGCGGCGCGATCTCTCCATGTCCAACGTGATCTATCGGGCCATGGTTCGTGAACTGCCGGACTGCCTGAACATAAAGGATGTGGACGGCCGCTTCATCGCCGCCAATCCCGCCACCGCCGAAATGCTGGGGGCCGCTTCAGTCGAGGAGCTCATCGGCAAGACCGATTTCGATTTCTATTCGAAGGACGTGGCCGAGCGCTTCAGGCAGGACGAGATGGGCGCACTGAAGGCCGGGCAGACATTGCGCATCGAACAGCCGGCGGTGTTTCCGGATGGCAGACAGGGCTGGCTTTACACGCTCAAGGCGCCGTTCCGCGACGAGGTCGGCAAGATCACCGGTGTCATCACCTACAATCGCGAGATCACCGAGCAGAAGCGAAACGCTCAGCTCAAGAACGATTTCATTTCGACGGTCAGTCATGAGCTGCGCACCCCATTGACATCCATCCGAGGCTCGCTGGGCCTGATCGCGGCGGGCGTGGCGGGCGAATTGCCGCCGAAGGCCGCCAACCTCGTCAATATCGCTCACACCAATAGCGAGAGACTGGTTCTTCTCATCAACGACATCCTCGATATGGAGAAGATCGAGTCAGGCGTCATCGCCTTCAAGATCAAGCAGATGCCTGTGCGCCCGATCATGGAGCAGGCCATTGCCGCCAGTTCCAACTACATGGCCGAGAGCCGGATACGCATCGTCCTGGTCGACGATGCCCCGCGCGCCGAAGCCAACATCGATCCGGACCGCCTGCACCAGGTGATGGCCAACCTTCTGTCGAACGCGATCAAGTTCTCGCACGCCGACGGCACCGTGATGGTGAAGCTACAGCGTCGTGATCGCGACATGTTGCGCATCTCGGTGATCGATCAGGGGGCGGGTATCCCCGAGGCGTTTCGCAGCCGTATATTCGGCAAGTTCGAACAGGCTGACGCGTCCAGCACCCGCAAGAAAGGCGGCACCGGCCTCGGCCTCAGCATCGTCAAGACCATCGTGGAAAAGCTGGGCGGCGCCGTTTCCTTCGAAACCGAGGAAGAGAAAGGAACCTCGTTCCATGTCGACCTTGCCGAAGCCCGCAGGCTCCAACCGAGGCCGTATCCGCCACCGCGCCCGCCACGGGAGCCCGATGGCCGCCTACGGGTTCTGATCTGCGAAGACGAGACCGACGTCGCGGCGGTGATTGCGGCACTCCTGGACGCGGAAGGCTTTTCCAGCGACGTCGCCCCGGACATCGCCACCGCGAAGGCGCTTCTGCAGTCTCGCGATTATGTGGCACTGACACTCGACATCAAGCTGGCGGAAGAATCGGGCATCAAGCTCTTCCATGACATCAGGGCGTCACCGGTGAATTCCGACATTGCGGTCATCGTCATCTCCGCCGTCGCCGATGAGGCCAGGCGCTCGCTGAACGGCACCGCCGTCGGCATCGTCGACTGGCTGGAGAAGCCGGTGGATTCGGGGCGGCTTCACGCCGCTCTTGCCAAGATCGTCGCCGGCAGGAATGAACAGAGGCCGAAGATCCTCCATGTCGAGGACGACGAGGGTGTGCTAGCCGTGATGTCGGCGGGACTGGGCTCGGACGTCTCGATCATCTCGGCGAAAACGCTGCAGGAGGCACGGCGGGCGGTTGCGAAGCGTCGCTTCGACCTGGTCATCCTGGACATAGCACTTCCAGACGGATCGGGACTGGACCTGCTCGCCGATCTGCCGCTGGAGACCGGAGTGATCGTGTTCTCGGCGGCGGAACCGGACCAGAAACTCGGCGATCGGGTGCAGGCGATGATGACCAAGACCAGGGCGTCGGAGATCGATGTGGCAAAGCTTGTCAGAACCATGTTGGCCTCATCGCGCGATGGCACCAGACCCGCCGCCCGCGCCAAGGAGTGACGATCATGCCGGCAAGAATCCTCTATGTGGATGACGACCACGATATCCGCGAAATCGCTCAGATGTCGCTGGAGCTCGAGCCGGAATTCGAGGTGCGGTCCTGCTCTTCGGGCGCCGCGGCGCTGACCGATGCCGCCGCATGGCATCCCGACCTCATCTTGCTCGACGTGATGATGCCGGACATGGACGGGCCGGAGACGCTGAAGCGCCTGGCTGCTTCACCGCTGACGGCGTCGATACCCGTGGCCTTTATCACCGCGCGCACCCAGACGCATCAGGTCGAGCGCTATCTCGCCATGGGAGCGGTCGGGGTCATTGCCAAGCCTTTCGATCCGCTGGCGCTCGCCGGCGAAGTCAGGAAGCTGCTTCCGGAGCGACCCGGGCAGGCATAGCCTCCGGGTCGAAGGCAGCGGCAACAAGCCTGTCAGCAACCTCCGTTTGCCGTTTACGGCACCTGTACCACACCCCAATATTCATCTACTGATTGTATCGAAATACGGCAGTCGCGAATCGGTTTTATTTATGATTGCGCGGCATCGGCCGGCGCGGGAGACCCGCACCGGCGTTGGCATGGACCACATTGGCGGATGTCGGTTCATGGGTTGATCACTCCGGGGGGCAACGAGGCGTGAACCGGAGCCGGACAGGTGAATGGAGCGAAGGCAAGAGTTCTGATCTGCGATGATGATCCCCTGTTGCTTGAACTGATGGAATTCAGGCTGAGGGCGAAGGGATACGAGGTCATCACGGCAGTGGACGGTGCCGAGGCACTGGCGAAGGCGGAACAGGACGGACCCGATATCATCGTGCTCGATGCGATGATGCCCAAGGCCGACGGCCTGGAGGTGTTGGCTCGCCTCAAGGGCGACCCGGTCCTGTCGGACACGCCGGTGGTGATGCTGACCGCCCGCAAGGCCGAAAGGGACATCGTCTCGGCCCTCGAGAAGGGAGCCGACGACTATCTGGTAAAGCCATTCATCCCCGAGGAACTGCTGGCCCGGCTGGCGCGTCTGATCGCGCGCAAGACTGGGAAACGCTGATGAGGCGCAGCCGGCGCGCAGCGCTTGCCGCATGCCTGATCCTGGCAATCGCGGCCACTCCTGGTGCGGTGCTTGCGCAGACGGTCGATGAGCTCTACGCGTCCGCCGTGAAAGCCAGGCAGGCCCGGCATTTCGACGAGGCGGTGGATCTGCTTCGGCGCGCACTCGCGCTCAAACCCGACAATGCCGACGCCCTGGTTCAGCTCGGTTTCGCCGAACTCGGCCGCAACGATCTGGCGGCGGCGCACGACGCCTTTTCCAAGGCGCTTTCCCTTGCTCCGGCCTATCAAGATGCAAGCTTTGGCCTGGCCGAGATCGAGTTCCGTTCCGGCAATCTGGATGCCGCGCTGCCGCTCGCCGAATCGGTGGCGCGCGCCCAGCCCGGCAACACCGACGCCGCCGCGCTTGTGGAGAACATCCGCAAGGCCATGCAGGCCGCCGGCGGTGAGGCGAGGAAGGCGTCGGCGGCGGCGCCGAGGGCGAAACCACGGCCCGATCCCGTCGCCGGCCTGATGGAGCAAGGTCGACGGTTGCGAACAGCGGGAAAGCTGCCCGAAGCGGAGAAGGTCTATCGCCGCGCGCTTGGGCTGGCGCCGAAGAACACCGACATCTTGGTTGCCCTTGGCCTTATCCTGGGCTCCAGCCAGCGGTTCGACGAAGCCGGGCATTTCTTCGACCGGGCGCTGGCCATAAAACCCGGCCTTCTCGACGCGCGGATCGGCAAGATCCGCCTGGCGATTTGGCAGGGCGACGTGCCGGGCGCCCGCGCGCTGGTCGATGACGTGTTGGCCTCGTCGCCGGACAATGTGGAGGCGCTCGACCTCGATGCCAAGGTCGCCCTGCTCGAGGCCGACTACACGCGGGCCGGACAGTCGTTCCAGCGCGCGCTTGCGATCGATTCGCGCAATGCCGAGGCGCTGGTGGGGATCGGCGATGTGCGCCGCGCCCTAGGCGACGACGATGCAGCGCGCCAGGCCTACAGAGAGGCGCTCGCCATCGAGCCCGGCTCTTCCGACATCGAGCAACGACTGGCCGTGCCGCCCCCGCGCAGATGGCGGCTCGACCTTGGCACCGAGGTGAGCGATCTCACCAACGGGCTGAGCGACTGGACCGACAGCTCGGCTGGCCTTGCTTATCGGCTGTCGCCGCGCACGACAATTTCAGGCCGCACCCGCGTGGCAACCCGCTTCGGCCGTACCGACGTTCAGATCGAGGGCCGCATCGACGAGGCCTTCTCGCCTGCCTTCTCCGCCTATGCGCTCGCCGCGGCGACGCCGGATGCCGATTTCCTGGCGCGCTATGCGATCGGCGCCGGCGCGTCCTTGCAGGTCATGGCGGCGGCGAAGGCGTTCGGCCCTTTGTCGCTCAACATCGACACCCGCTACGACAATTTCACCAACACAAACGTCACCAGCGTCTCGCCCTGGGTGCAGGGCTATATCTTCGACGGCCGCCTGGGGCTTTCCGCCCGCTGGGTGCATGCGGCCGACGATATCGGCACGCGCGCGGACGGCTATGTGCTTAGGGTCGACCTTGCGGTGACGCAGCGCTTCAACCTGTTCGGCGGCTATGCGGACGCCCCCGAAATCTCCGACGGCACGCTGGTGCCGACGCGCACCGTCTTCGGCGGCATCTCCTGGGACGTCAACGATCCGCTGACGGTCCGCGCCAGTATCGCACATGAGCAACGCCCGACATTCGACCGAAGCATATTCGGGCTCGGCCTGACCGCGCGGTTCTGATCATGTGGTACGTCTGGGATCTTTCCATTTTGCTCAGCGCCGTTTCCCTGGTGATCATGCTGTTCCTGATCGTCCGGCGGGTGCTGCAGGAACGCCGAGGCAGGGTGCAGATCGATCAGCGGCGCCAGCTTCACACAGCACTGATCGCCTTCACCGAAAACCGGGACCGCGAGGCCTTGAAGGTGGTGGTGCTCGCGGTGCCGGCGGGCGTGGCGATCAATGCCGGCTTCGAGTTCATTTCGCTGCTTCGCGGCGAGGAGTATGACGACGTCCTTGCCGCCTTCAACGAATGCGGCCTGCCGGCGCTTGTCGGCAGCCAGCTGGAAAAAGGCAACGGCGCCGAGCGCATCCACGCGGCCGAGATGCTTGCGGCGCTGCGTTCGGAAAACGCGGTGGCGAGCCTGCTTTCGGCGCTCGACCGTGACCGTTCGCGCGAGGTGAGGATCGCCGCCGCCATCGCGCTCTGCGATCTCGGCAGCCTGCCGCCGCTCGATATCGCACTGGGCAAGGTCGGCGTGGTGGGACAGCGCTCGCGGCGCCTGATCGAGTTGTTCAGGCGCTTTCCGCCGGCGCGCTTCGAGGAGCTCAGGGATCATGCCGCGCGCACCGACGCGGTGCCCTTCATCCGGGCGGCCGCGATCGACGCGCTGGCTCGTGCCGCCGGGTTCCATTTCGCCGATTTCTTCGCCCGCGCCACCGGTGATCAATCGCCCGAGGTCGCCGCCGCGGCGCTGCGCGCGCTGGGCCTCACCGGGCACGCCGAGGCGCCTGCCATCCTGGCAAGCGCGATGGCCAACGGCGACTGGGACGTGCGCGCCGCCGCCGCCGATGCCGCCGGGCGCCTCGGGCTCGCCGGGCTCGCCGCGCCGCTCTCCGCGCTGATGGACGATGAGGCGTGGACCGTGCGCTATGCCGCCGCCAACGCCCTGCGCTCGTTTGGCCAGCCGGGAGAACGGCTGCTGCGCGACATCGCTGCGAGCGAGGTCTCGCGCAGCCAGCGCACCGCCTCGCTCATCCTTGCCGAGGGGCCGGCCGCATGATGTCCGACTGGAGCCACGAGATCGTTCTGGCCGCTTCCATCCTGTCCTGGTTCATCATCGGGGCGGGGCTGGCGCAGACGACGATCTATCTGTTGCAACTCATTATTGCCGCCTACGCGCTTTCCAAGCGCCCGCCGGTCGCGCGCTCGGCGCTGCTGTGGCACCGCTATGGCGATGTCGCGCCGCCGATCGCGCTCCTCGTACCCGCCTATAATGAGGAATTGAACGTGGTCGAGAGCGTCCATTCGATGCTGGCGCTCGAGTATCCAAATTTCGAGGTGATCGTCATCAACGACGGCTCAAAGGACCAGACGCTGCAGCGCCTGATCGGGGCCTTCAAGCTGGTGAAATTCCATCGGCCTTATGAGGAGGCGCTGGCGCACAAGCCGATCCGCGGCCTCTATTCCTCGCCAATGACCGAGCGGCTGTTTGTGGTCGACAAGGAAAACGGCGGCAAGGCCGATGCCCAGAATGCCGGCATCAATGTCTGCCGCGCGCCGCTTTTCTGCGTGATCGACGGCGATTCCATCCTCGAGCCCGACGCGCTGATGCGCGCCGCCCAGCCCTTCATCGACGACCCCGAGCGCACCATCGCCGTCGGCGGTACGATCCGCATCGCCAACGGATCGAGGATCGAAGCCGGCAGGGTGCGCGAGATCCACCTGCCCAACCGCTTTCTGCCGTTGCTCCAGGTCGTCGAATATCTAAGGGCCTTTCTCATGGCCCGGCTGGCCTGGAGCCACATCAACACGCTGATGCTGGTGTCCGGCGCCTTCGGCATGTTCCGCCGCACGGAGGTGGTGGCGGTGGGCGGCTTCACCATGGGCTCGATGGGCGAGGACCTCGACCTCGTCATCAAGCTGCACCGCCACATGAGAGATGCGAGGCGCAAATACCGCATCCAGTTCATTCCGGAGCCGGTGTGCTGGACCGAGGCGCCGGAAACACTGAGCGTGCTCGCACGGCAGCGCACGCGCTGGCAGCGCGGCGCGCTCGAGTGCTTCTTCCGCCACCGCGCCATGCTCTTCAACCCGCGCTATGGCCGCGTCGGATTCCTGGGCTTCGGCCACATATTGATTGTCGATGTGCTAGGGCCGCTAGCGGAGGTGCTGGGCTACATCCTGATCCCGGCATTCTGGCTGCTCGGCATCCTGTCGACCGAGTATCTGCTGGCCTTCACCTCGCTCATCTTCACCTATGGCGTCTGCGTCAGCGTGTGCTCACTGGTCCTCGAAGAGGCCGAGCTGCAGCGTTTTCCGCGCGCCAGGGACCTGGCGGTGCTGACGGCGGTGGCGGTGATCGAGAATTTCGGCTACCGCCAGCTCAACAATTTCTGGCGCGTGAAGGGCTGGTGGCAATATTTGCGGGCCGACCAGAGCTGGGGCGAAATGACCAGGACTGGCCTGTCCGGTGCGAAGAAATAACGCCCGCTTCATTTCAGCGTTTGCTCAATCTCCGCGATGAGCGCATCGAGCGCGGCTTGGGCGGCGGCTCCTTCATCCGGCTGTTCGATTAGCAGCGTTTCCAGCGCCGACGCCCGCGCGCCGATATCCGGAAAGCCGAATGTCCCCGCCGCACCCGCCAGCGAGTGCGCTATCCTGACCAGCGGACCGCCCGCCCCGCGGGGCAAAGGACCGCCCTCACATGCGATGACCTTCAGCTGCCCGAGCTGATCGGCGCATCGGGCAAGGAAGCGTTGCCGCAAGGGGGCGAAAGGATCGTTTGAGATGGGGTGGTGCTCCAGCGGGATGTCGAAAGTATTCAAGCAGAAAGCGGCGTAGGTTTGAACTGCTTGCTTCTCGCGCACGACCTCCTGCTCGAGGACATTGCTGGTGCCGGCGCTGAGGCCGCGGTTGCGCCAGAAGCGTCGTCGATGCTCAGAAATCGGCTTCCTCGAAGTATTTGGCCTTCAACCATGTGTTCGATGGTCCGCTCGTGTAGCTGCTGTCGGCGCGCTTCGAGATGATGCTCTTGAGCCCCACATTCTCGATGGCGCGAAAGATCGCTGGCGCACTGCTCTCGAAATGCTCGCTGTACTGGATCTTGCCGAGGCCGTGCTCAACCAGTTGCCATAGCGCCTGCTTGCGCTGCAGCAGGGGCAAGGAGACTAGATTGCGACCGTCCAGATGGAGGATGTCGAACGCGACGAACGCGAGCCGGTTCGGTTCGTTCCAGATCGCGGCTTCCAGCGAAGGGTAATCGTGAGCGCTCTGCTCGTCTGGCACAATGACATCGCCGTCGATAATGGCGGCCCGGCATGGCAGCTCGACAGCCAGCGCGATGGGCCAATATTTGGTGGTCCAGTCACGGCCGTTCTTGCTGTAAAGGCGCACGCTGCCTTTATCGATGATGATCTGCGTGCGGTAGCCATCGAGATTGACCTCGTGAACCCATCCCTCGTCTCGGGGCGGCTCCTCGACACGAGTCGGGATCTGCGGCGGAATGAACTCCAGCCGGCCGCCGGTCACCTTGGCACGCTTACTCAATGACGCCACCTTTGATCGCGCAGCGGCGGCTAATCGGCACAGGCAGCCCGACATCCCCCCAACATGGACGCCTGCCGCCTGTGCCGAGCCCCCGCCGGGCAATTGCCAGCATCTGCGCACCAGGCCGAATTGTCGTTACCTTCGCATCCAAATACTTGTCATGGAGTACATATCTCACTCGGTGCGTCGTAGGCTGATTTCGGGCGACCTTAGTCCATCAAAAGCACCAGGGCGGGATGCAGCTTCTTCAGGTTCGGCAATGATTTCGATTGCCAGGGTATGTCGGGCGTTCCACGCACGACGAGCCGAACATCGGGATGTTTGCGCACCTCGATGGTGAATTTCGCCAGCAGGTTGATGCCGGAAGAGTTGAGAAAGTGAAGGTCCTTCAGATTGAGCGTAATGGAAGCGGGATTCGAGGCAAGGACGCTGGTCGCCAAAGCCGTGATGGGCGCACCGGCCTCGGAACTCGCGAGCCGCATGGCGCCGTCGAAAAAAATATCGCTTCCTTCAATCCACACGCGGTAGTCGTCTGTCTTGATTTCCATGGCCTGGTTCGTTTCTTCTAGTTGTGCGTTTGCGAGATCGGAATGGAGGCGTATGTCTCCAGGCAAATCCGATCGCTTTCGTCGGTCGGGCTGAATATCCAGGCCAGGCGTGCGCCATAGTCGCTCATCAACGTCAGCAATCCGAGTCCGGAGCCTGACACGTCGGGGTTCGCGGCATTCGCTTCAATTCGCTGTATCAGCAGGTCCCTGGGGTCGCCAACCGTGATGTCCGCCAGGAGGCTTTGGAACCCGGACGCGTTTTCACCGTCGACGTCATTCGACACCTTGATCTTGAAGCACTCCGAATCCATCGACGTCTCGATCACGATCTCACCCGGCGCGCGGAACTTGACGGCATTTTCGATGAGCTCGTTGACCAGATATCCGATGGAGTGCCGCACTTCTCTGTAGTCATTGCGGGACGCCTGAAAGCGCAAAGCGAAAAGATCGGCGATGAAGTCCGACGTCGTGGCACAATGACGCCAGCTCAAGTCGAGAGGTCCGTCGAACAGCCGCACGCGACTGACGCTTTCCATCATCCCGATTGCAATGTCAGGGGTCCCGAACAGCGTTGTCATTGCCTAGGTGTGCCTTATGATCACGAGGGTGATGTCGTCGTGGATCTTCTGGATTCCGATATGGGCCATCAGATCCTCGACGATCCCGGTTTTGATTTCCTCGGCGCTCCCGCCCTGACGTTTTCGTGCGCTCTGGCAGAGGCGCTCGAACCCGAACAGCCTTTTGTCCTGATCCTCCGCCTCGGTCACACCATCGGTGTGCAGCACGATCACGTCGCCACTCTCGAACGGGATGTCACGCGTGTCGATGAACTTCGAGATGTCATTCTCAAGGCCAACCGGCAGACCCAGATCAAGCGTATCGATGCGTTCGACTTCCCCGTCAGCGCGCACGATGAGCACGTCCTCATGCTGACCGGATAGCGTTACGCGCTCATCCTCGAAGTCGAGGAAGGCCAGCGAGAGATGCTTATCGGTCTTCGTCCGCTCGATGTTCTTGTAGATCGCTCTGTTCAGCCGGTCCAGGAACTGGTGCGGATTCCGCTCGTTGGTCTCCTGCAGCGCGCGTGCAACGGATTGGACCATCAGCATCAAAACGCCGCTTTCGAGACCATGACCGGTCACGTCGCCGATGCCGATCTTGACCCGTGACCCATTCTGCAGGACGTCGTAGTAGTCACCGCCGACCTCGTCGGCCGGCCGCATGTAGGCTGCGATCTCCAGTCCCGGAATCGCTTCGAGTTCGAATGGTTTCGGCAGGACCATCATCTGGATCTGCCTGGCAACCGCGAGCTCGGCGCCGAGGCGGACGTTCTCGTCCCGTAGCTTTTCGTTGAGTGCGGAAATCTCCTGATTGGCGTCCCCGAGCTCCCTGGTGCGTTCGTCGACGAGTTGCTCGAGGTTTTCGGTGTGAAAGCTGATCTGCTCAGCCATCCGGTTGAAAGCGATCCCCGCCGCTCCAACTTCGTCACGCGTCGGAATGCTCACGCGGACTGAATAGTCCTTGGTCTGGAGCCGCTGGGCGGCACCGGCAAGCGCCCTGAGGCCGGCGGTGATCCGCTTCGAAATTCCGAGCACAGCCGCGAAAACAATCAGAAGCGAAACGATGATCGCACCGATCTGAAAGAGCAGGATACGATTGGTTGCGCGCGAAATACTCTCCTGCGCCGCGAACAAGGACGCATAGATCTCCCGTTCGGGGACGACGATCCCGACCGACATCGTTTCGGACTTGATCGGTCCCGAACTCCACAGATTGGTCGGCTTCAATCTCTTGAGGACGACGATGTAGGGTACGCGCTCGCCCTTGTTGTCGAGCATGATATGCTGAATGACGCCGTCATTGTTCTGGTCGAGAGGCAGTGACGCGATTGCCGGCTGCACACTTCCCCGCAAGGACCTCTCCAGGCCGGTGACGCCCTGCGTGCCCGCGTCGTTCGATGAAGTCAGGCCGATGATCGCCTGGCCCGACGGATTGATCGCCACCACGTTGCCAGTCGACATCGTGAGGAAGCCGAACCCGGTTTCGGCGATCTTCACCCTTTCGACGACTTCCGCGAGCTGGTCGAGAGTGATGTCTGCTCCCGCCGTACCGGCGATACCGGAGCGCTCGCGCGTCCACAGCGGCTGGAAAAAGCTGACGATCAGCTTTCCCGTGATTGCATCGGTGTAAGGCGCAGTCTGGGTAATGTCGTCAGGGACCGGACGCGACGCCGGATCCCTGGCCCACTGCTGCCATGACCCATAGATCCCCGGAAAAAAGAACTCCCAGAATTCCGACTTGTTGTGGCCTGGATAGAGCCGGTCGAAGGTCTGTGCCTGGTTCGTATACGGCACTGTCCTGAAGATCGGCCGTTCTTTTGGACCAATATAGTACATCTGCAGTTTGGACGACCCGCTGGCCATGAGAGTTGGCGCGACGAGATCGATCACGGTGCTGTCGTCTATTTCCTTCTGAACGCCCGGCAGCGGAGTGTGGTCGGCACCCAGCAGGTAGCCCCAAACGCTTACCACCGAAGGCGCGCCCGGCAGATTCTGCGCCCAATCGCCCCGCGCGTCGTAGACGACCTTCACGGAGCCGGGCGCCTCATGCGACAGCGTCGCTCCAACCTGTTGCTGCCTCGTCGGATCGTCGATCTGGGCCTGCAGCACGCCGGCCAGCGCCTTGACGTCCCCATGAACCCGATCGAGCAGCAGGTCGACGCTCAACGCCGTCGATTCGGCATAGGATCGAATGTATTCCTGGTTTGCGGTCGTCAGGCCCTCACCGACTTCCGATGTGGCATCGCGCGACAGCTTCTGAACGTTCCAAAGCGCCAGGCCACCGCTCAGCAGGAGGTCGAACAATACGGCGCCGCCAACGACCAATACGAATTTTGCCCGAAAGGAGCGCAGGCCGAAGCGCGGGGCGGGCTCATTGTCGGCTTTCATTGCGGCCGTCGCCCCGATGCGACCCAGATCGGCCAACCCGCGTAACCCTTGGGGTGGAGCGCTGCGAAAATGTGGTCCTGGAAGCCCTGCCGGAACCGTGCGACGAACTCTGGTCCGTCGCCGCGTCTGGTCGCCATCTCGCCCGCATAGACATCCGCCCAGGCCGCAATGATATCAGCGAAATCCTGCGGATCGCCGTCCAGGTTAGTGACCATGAAGGTCTCGACACGGATGTCTTCGAATCCGGCTTCCATGAGATAGCGCCGGCTCTTGGGCCCAAGCTCGACGTCCATCTCGAAATGCCCGAACAGCTTCGCCACCTCGTTGTAGGTCCAGCGAATGCTTTCGGCGCGCGGCTCGCCGAGGCAATGCGAATTCTTCTCGTTGGTGATGTAGACCCGACCGCCCGGCTTGCATACGCGGTAGAGCTCCTTGAGGATGAGTTCAGGCCGATTGAAGATCTGAAGGGAATGCCGGCAGGTCACCAGGTCGAACTGCGCTTCGTCGAGCAGCATCTCGGACGCATCGCCATAGGTATATTCGATGCCCCGGATATCGAACTCCCGCATCACCTGTCGAGCATAATCCAGGCTCGATTTGGAGTGGTCGAGGGCGACGATCCGCGCTGGCTGGAATTCCTTCTGCACGAGCACGGCGAAATCACCGATCCCGCAACAGATGTCGGCCATGACGATCCCCTGCCTCATGCCGTGTCGGGGCAAGATTGCGCGCTCGTGGCGCCAGGTCATCTTTGTCTGTGAGCGCAGGATAGGTACGAATCCGCCCTCCTCGAGGAAGCCCTGTCCCGGATAGAATTCGCTGTCATATTCCTCGATCGTTATGTTCGGTTCGATTCCGCTCAAGCGACCGAATTTTCGCGAGGTCCATCCGACGACGCTTGACGTGATGACCACGAATTTGAGATCGGGTCGAGCGCGGCAAGCGTCAATGATGATCCTTGAAAAGGCATGAAATGCAGCGTTATTCATCTGCGTGAGACGTCTGACATTGACGTAGAGAACGCCGCGCACGCGGTCGATCGCGCCACGAAGCAATGCTATGCTGGGCCCAAGCTCATCGATCGCCTGAGGCCGGACCACTCCCGATATGGAGAACTCCTGGTTGTTGGCGTCGTATTGCGCCTTGAAGCGTGGGAGAAGGTCGTAAGGGCTCAATGTCGCAGGCCCTCGAGCGGAAGATCCACGACGAGCCTGATAGCATTCCCGTCGGCTTCCTCGACCCTGAGTATCGCATTGTAGTCGACAGCCAGTTCCAGGAGCACGATCTCCCGACTGGGCGCAAGATCCCCGGACACGGAATTGAGGTAGCGCTCCCTGGCCTCGGTTCCCGTGGCTTGCGACATGGCTTCTTCGTAGAATTGGCGCTCCTCCGGGACACAGGGGAATGTCAACTCGATCCTGTCCGTCGCGCCATGGCGGGACACCCTACATGCCAGCTCGCCGTCGCCATGGCGGCTACGAAACGCGACTTCCAGCAATTCGTTGAAGGCAGAGGAAAAGAGATTTGAATGCCGGACCGAGTCGGACCTGTTTTGACTGATCATCCGGGCCATGTATGTCGAGACATAATCGCAGTGTCTCCATGCGGAGACGAACGTTTTGATTTCCATCTCGATCTGGATCATGGGCGCAAAAGTCGGCTCGCCAGCCAGCTCATGATGAACAGGTTCCATCGGCATCCTCCCCTTGTTCCATCAGTACTGAGCCCCGCGGCGAAAATTTCGCCGCGCGCCGTGATTAAGTCACTCTTGCACCGACTCGATGAATTGCGCGGTATCCGCCTCGATCGCTTCCACAAATCTCCACTTCAAGGTTAACAAAGGGTGCAAGGCGCTAAACCGCCCGATTTGCTTCCTCCATCGTTCGTACCACCCTCAACGGGGACCGTCTGATGAAATTGCCGGTTGCCTCGGCTCCGAGCGGCCGTCCCAGGAAATTACCTTGCAGGCTATCGCAATTCTCCTTGATCAGCCACCGGGCCTGTGCCGACGTCTCGACTCCCTCGGCTGTGACGCTTATTCCCAGGCCGTGCGCCAGATTTATGATCGATCGCACGATTGTTTGGCTTTTGAGATCGGTATCCAGGTCGGCAATGAAGTACTGATCTATCTTCAATGTGTCGAAAGGAAAGTTCTTTAGGTAGCTCAACGAAGAATAGTATGTTCCAAAATCGTCGAGCGATATTCGTATTCCCAAGACGTTCAGGGTATTTAACGTGTCGATATTGTCGATCGTCTTCTCGAGGAGGACCGTCTCGGTTATCTCGAGTTCAAGCCGGTCTGCTCGGATTCCAACCGCATCGATGATCTGAGCGACTGTATCCGTCAGCGAACCGCTAAGGAACTGGGCCGGCGACAGGTTCACTGCGACTGTCAGCGAGGAGGGCCACGTCAACGCCTGGCGACAGGCTTCCTCGAGCACCCATCGTCCGATCTCGTCCATCAGGCCGTCGGCCTCGGCGATCGGTATGAACACGCTGGGTGGAATGATCCCGATCTCCGGGTGCCGCCACCGGAGCAGCGCTTCGAAACCGGTCACCGACGCGGGAGACCGAATGAGCGGCTGATACTCCAGATAAAGTTCGTCCCGTTCCAGCGCGGTTCGAAGCCTGCGCCTCAGATTCTCGCGCTGCTCGAGCAAGAGCAGCATCGAACGGTTGAACGTTCGAGCGCAGCCGCGGCCATCCGTCTTGGCTGCGTAAAGAGCAATGTCGGCGGCTTTCATCAGCTGCTCGCCATCGGTCCCGTGCTCCGGCCCGAAAGCAATTCCGATACTCGAGCCGACGAAGACGGAAATGCCGTTGATGACGAACGGCTCCTTGAACGCGTCGACCAGCGATCCCGCAAGGCGCTCGGCTTCCGCGGGCTGGTCCTTTCCCAGTTGGATGACGGCGAATTCATCGCCGGCATACCGGTACGCGGATTCGCCGTCCTGCAGCGCGTCGCGGATACGACCCGCCGCGAGCTGGAGAAGCGTGTCGCCCGCTCCATGGCCGAGCGTGTCGTTGACCGCTTTGAAATCGTCGAGGTCGATTTGCAGCAGGGCAGCCTTGGGTTTTGCTCCGCCGGCGGCCGCCAGTGCAAGTTGCAGCCGGTCGCCGAATCGCCGGCGGTTCTGCAGCCCGGTCAGCACGTCGTGCGTCGCCTGGTGGAGCAGAGTTACATGCTCTTGCTCCTCCGCGGCGCTCCGCCCGCCGCGCCCCCTTGATTCGATGATTCCCACGCCATTCGCAGTGCCGAAGACGAAAACGGATCGGGGCGCTTTGCCCGGTGATCCCGGCAGGTCGATGTTTGCCGGGGTGCCGCCCTGGAACACCCGAAGAAATTCGTCGCGAAACCTCGAATCGAGGAAGCTCGGGTAGATCTCCCAGATGGCAGCGCCGGGCGCCACGGCGCCTCCATACATGCCTTTGAGCACAGCCGCGTGGTGCGTCAGTTGGAAGTCGCGGTCATAGAACGACAAAAGTTCGGTCGTGTTCGCCAAAAGGTCGGCGAGAAGCCCTTCGCCGGCACGAGGACCATCGCTCGAGGAAGGCCCCTCACTCTCTGTGCCGACGCCTGATGCCTCTGGGTACAAGAGCCACCTCCATAGGCAATGCGAATCCACATCCCCCAGTCCAGAAATAGCATAACTGTCAAGCTTGGCAAAGTTTCAACTCGCAGTCCTAACAAGTTCCTCATGCGGCTTAGTTGCAATGCATGCTCCGCTGTGATTGGCGGCGATAACGATGAACAGTCCGGTTGGTTAATAAATCGGGAATTGGCTATATGATTGATGACGTGGTGGACGCAGCACGAAATATTCTGGTCCATGAGGCGGCGTGGCCTTCCCCGCCCCTGTCTTG